>NZ_WPCD01000022.1:0-34633 GCF_009741955.1 Halogeometricum sp. CBA1124
TGTCGCGGTAGTAGTTTATCTCGCGGTAGTCCTCGAAGATAATCGCGCCCGCGAGTCCGTAGTCGGTGTCGTTGTGGATCTCGACGGCCTCCTCGATGTCGCCGGAGTACTGTAGGAGGGCGACGTGGGGGCCGAACACCTCCTCGTGGGTGCAGCGCAGGTTCTCGTGTGCGTCGGCCTCGTAGACGAACGGACCGACCCAGTGGCCGTCCTCGTGTCCGTCGGGAATCTCGTCGTTCAGTTCCGTCCGGTCGACGAGGACGTTCACGTCAACCGACAGGCGATAGCGGGAGCCCTGCCCCCATCGATCGCCCTATCCTCGAGTTCCTCCAGACGCGGCTCCAAGCGACGCGGCAGGTCTCCCGAACGACCCTCACGGACACCAGCGGTCGTCTGGAACTCCACGTCGTCTTTGCACCGTCGTACTACCCGGCAGCTGTCGACGAGGCACAGTTGATAGTTCGCTGGTACACGAACGACGACTTCAAAGTCTACTATCGAGAGCAGCACTCGGACCCCGCCTGGGAGCGCCGGTGGGACAGGTACCCGAATCCGCACAATACACGGGACCACTTCCATTCCCCGCCCACCGCCCCGGACGCCCGGCGAGGATGCATCGTGTCCAGACGACTATCGTGACGCCGTTGCGCTCGTCCTCGACGAGATCGAAGATCGGGTCGGGACCCTCTGGAGCGAATAAGAGTCATATCTCGTGTGGAGTGTATATTGGCGTCCCCAGAACGCGCGTTCTGGTGTGCGAACGAGACGCGATGCGTCCCGTTAACGCCAGAAGGCGTGCAGCGCGCGACAGCGTGCGCGGCGTGACTCATGAGACGGAGGAAGATCAAGATCCACATATCCAAACGGAACAAGACAGGGAGTAGAAAGAGCAGATAGAGTACGAGAGATTATTCTTCTCTCCTCGTTCAAAGGAAAATCAAAAATATTCTCCTGTCAGCCGCAACCGGTACAACCGCCACTAGAGGTCGTATATGGCCCCGAACTTGTTCGTTGCATACGTGAGGAATGGCTCCGCAGAGAGCGGTTCGCCGGTTGCACGCTCGATGAGTTCCGGTGTTTTGTACCGTTGACCATGCTGGTGGATCTCTTTTCTGAGCCACTCGCGGAGCGGTGCGAACTCTCCGTCCTGTAAATGCTCGTTGAGATTGGGGATGTCATGTCGGGCAGCATCGAAGAGCTGAGCCGCTAGCATCGAGCCAAGAGTGTAATTCTGGAACGAGGCTATCGACCCGACGCTCCAATGGATGTCCTGAAGACAGCCCTCGGCGTCAGTGTCGGGACGGACACCGAGGTACTCCTCCATCTTGTCATTCCAGACGGCTGGAACCTCGACGACGTCTAAATCATCCTCAATTAGAGCCTTCTCTACCTCGAAACGCACCAAGATGTGGAGGTGGTATGTCAGTTCATCAGCGTGGCCGCGTAACGGACCGACACTCACTCGATTGGCAGCGGCATATACCTTGTCGACTTCAGCGTCGATACTGGGGAACTGTTCTTTAACCGTCGGTAAAAATCCCTCCCAGAATTCACGTGACCGGCAGACGTGATTTTCCCAGAGCCTGGATTGACTTTCGTGGACGACCATGCTCCTCGCCTCGCCGAGTGGGGTCCCGAGGTGTTCCTTCGGAAGCCCACGCGTGTACGTCGAGTGGCCAAACTCGTGGAGGGTGCTCGTCAGCCCGACGAGGAGGTTCGATTCGTCGAAACGAGTTGTAACTCGAGCGTCGTACGGGGTCCCATTTGAGAACGGGTGCGGTGCCTCGTCGAACCGACCATGTTCCCAGTTGTAGCCGACATACGTCAATGCGTCTCGGTGCAGTTCACGCTGCTTGTCAGCTGGGAACGATCCCTCGAACAGTGTCGGTGGGTCGACTGAGCTATCCTGAATCTCTTCAATGAGTGGTGGGAGATCTTCGCGAAGGCGGGAAAGTATCTCTTCAACTCGCGAAAATGGGAGGTAGGGTTCGCTGAACTCACCAACCGAAAACAGCGTCTCGAACCGACTATCGTGATCGAACTGGTCGGCATACTCTCGTTTGAGTTCGATAATCCGCCGCAACTCGGGTTCGAACGTCGAGAAGTCATTGTTTTCTCGTGCGTTCCGCCAAGCGGGCTGAGCGTCCGACAGAGCCGCTTGAATCCGATTGACGAGGTCTTCAGAGACACACGTGGCATCCCGTCGCTCACGAGCCACCTCTCGAACGACGGCACTTTGATCTCCATCTAAGTCGGAGGTCTCGAGGTGGCCGAGTAGTTGACCGAGTCGCTCGTCGGTGAGCGCTCTGTGTTGAGCTGTAGCAACCGCCGCTCGCTGTGCGGATCGCGCCGGCGTTCCACCTTCCGGCATCATGACTTGTTCGTCCCAATAGAGAGTCTCGTCAACCTTCGAAAGATTTCCGATGTGAGCTGCTTTTTCGTACAGTTCTTGATAGGATGACGCCGTATCCATTACTGACCCCTCACGTTTCTCTGTGGAGCGAAGTATTTATTCATCGCTCTACGCTTACGTTATTGTACTCGGATACCATTCTGGGGTTGAGCTGGGAAACCGGATGGACGGTGAAGTCTGAGACGGCATCGCTCACACCGAAAGTGTTCTTTAGGTTATACGCCGCGAGGTGGACCCGGTCCTCCAAGACAGTCGTGATGATATCGATATACAGCTCTCGGCGCCGCTCACGATCCGTGGACCGTCGGGCTTCGATGATCTTGTCCATGACCTCTTCGTTGTCGTAGTACGTTCCGTTGTTCGCACCTATCTGTTCAGTGTGGAAGAGGTTGTATATGAACGTATCTGGATCCGGGAGCCCGGAGAACCCCAGAACGTACATCTGGTAGTCTTCTTTCTTTCCGGTGTCGAATGTCTCGATGAACGCACCCCAGTCTAGCCGCTGCACTTCTGCGTCGTAGCCGGCCTCCTTGATGCCGTTTGCTACAGAGATACCGATCTGTTCGCGCTTGTCGTCCGGAGGAACAAGAATCTTCGCCGACCAGTCATCGGGAACACCTGCTTCTTCGAACATCGATCGAGCTTTGTCAGCGTCCTTCGAGTGCGGGATTTCTTTCCACCGATTGATAGGCATCTCCCACGTTTCTGCGAGCGCTCGCGGGAGTGGACTGTACTGTCGAACACCTGCGGGTTCGATGAAATTCTGAACGACAGAATCCATATCGATGCAGTAATCCACTGCTTCCCTGACGGCAGGGTTCGTTGTCGCCCCCTCCTCGCAATTGAACGCAACGTAGTAGTACCCGACTGCGGCCGTCTCCATGAGCGTTGTGTCGTCCATGGACTCCACCGTGGGATATACCTTCGGTGGGACAGATTGAATAACGTCCGACGTACCGTTTCTGAGGGTAGTTACTCGCGTTGTCGGCTCCTCGACGGGCACGTATTTGATACCCGCAACGTTGGGCGTCTCGCCCCAGTAGTCATCCCAGCGTTCGAGTTCGACGTATTCTCCCTGCTTCCAATCGACAAACTTGAACGGTCCGGAACCTATGGGCTGTTTCGCTTTGAACGATTCAGGATCTGCTTCACGGACTGCCTTCGGAACGACCTTCATCGTCAGCGACTGTGAGAACATCGCAAACGGATATTCGAGGTCGAACTGTGCGGTCGTCTCATCGACAACCGTCGCTTCTGAAACCATATTGAAATTCGTCGCCTCGCCAGTCTCCTCCCGAACTGGCGCCATTGCTGAGTACACGATATCCTCAGCAGTCACTGGGTCACCGTTGTGAAAGCGAGCCTCCTCTGTAATCGGAACGATGTACCGAGTCCCTTCTCGCGATACTTCGGGAAGCGATGAGGCAAGATTAGGAACGAGCGCCGTGTCCTCAGCATAAGTGTATAATTTGCTGAATACACGGTTCATCACCATATGAGATGGGACTCCGATTAACTGGATCGGGTCGAAGTGGACTGGGCTTTTCGCCTGCCCGAGTTTAACAACAGCCTCGCTTTCTCCACTACTTTCACCACCACTTTCGGCCGTTTCGACATCTGCTGTTTCGCTCTCGTCGGTAGAGCCGGTCGAAGTTGACTCGCCCTGGTTGTTCGATCCATCTCCAGCACATCCCGCCAGACCCTGCTACGGCGACACCCGCTCCCCGAAGCCATTGGCGTCTCGTAGGCTGCAGTGCGCTTCTCTCTTTCATCACCTCTTTGGTTGAGAATACCTGACAATAAGTGTTCGGGTCGCGGTCAAGGGGTTTTCTTACTTTCTATGATCCGCCCGTCACCTATTCTCAAAGGATTCTACTCGACACCGCGTTCCTCATAGTCATCGTGGACAGTAACTTGCACCGCCCACTCGTTTCTCTATAAGAAACAAATATTTATTATTAGGAAAAGGTGGTGATATAGTCTCTCAGTAATTCAGAACGCCTCCGATCGGAGCTGAGAGTTTGTTACTTTCCAGAAAATACCGAACGATTCATTGTTGGCTTTCTCTATCGAATCCGTGTATTTGACCGTCTCTGGTCGGGAATAAATCGAATACGCGAAGTCATCGGTCGTTCAGGGGCTGTCCACGCCCGACCTGATGAGATTTCTCGCTACCGAACGGATCCTAGGGTGTGTTGACCCTTCTGAATGCAACAAGATGATTCCGTCGATGGCTGAAGGGAGCCACCGAGAAAGATCTGGAGCCTATAGGCGGAACTCAGAGCAATACCTCTGATATTTCTGTGCTTAGAGGATTCATCAACTACTCTACAATTACAAAACTAAAACTGTAATTTTAAGGGCGCTCGAATGGTACTGATATACCCAAGGTGAAAAAAGAGAAGTCAAACTAGTATCGAGTGTCAAAGAATTAATGTTCACTAATGCGAAATCGAAGAATGCGTTCCTAAGACCTCTCCTTCGTGTGTTTTTACCTCAACTCATCGGTAGCAATTCGAAATTGAATGAAAGCTAATATGGAATCGGATAGATATTCTTGTGAGAAGTAGGTATGGAGACGTTTCTTGGGGACCGTTGTCAACCCACAATAACTTTAAGTAGGTAGTTGCATTCCCTTTCCATATGAACCAGAACACGCCACTGACGGACGAACAACCCACCTCACACACGATTAAGTCGGTTCACACGACGTTTCGCATTGTCGAATCACTAATCACACTCAATAGACCAACTATCACTAACATCGCGGATTATACCAACTTAGCGAAGAGTACCGTTCACAAGCATCTTGCCACCCTGATCGAAGAGAGTTGCGTCACAAAGATTGATGATGAGTACCATCTCGGTGCTCGATTCCTCGACCTGGGAGGTCACGTCAGAAACGAGAAATATGGATCCGAGATAGTGAAAGACAAGGTGAAGTCACTCGCAGAAAAGACAGGACAGGTCGTCCACTTTGTCGTCGAAGAACACGGCCGGGCAGTCGTTATCTACCGCGAAAAGGGCGAATATGGAGTTCCAAGTCGCTCTCGGGTCGGTAAACGGATGTCTCTCCACCAGACCGCTTACGGGAAAGCTATTCTCGCACACCTTCCAGAAGAGCGAATCTCTGAGATTATCGACTTCCACGGGCTTCCGAGTGCGACGAAAAATACGGTCACCGATTCCGATGAACTTCGGCAGGAACTCGAACAGATCCGGGAGCGTGGCTACGCAATAAATGACGAAGAAAGCACGGTTGGACTGAGTGCGGTGGGTGCTCCAGTAATGTTAGATGATGGTACCGTGTTTGCCGGCTGTTCGATTGCAGGTCCGGAGAACGAGATCAAGGAGGACCAAATCGACGACCTGTTGAGTACGGTGAATCAAATTAAGCTGGCAGTCACGTACTCGTAGCGGTTCTTCCGTGCGTATTCTCTGTCTCTCCTTTTAGCGGCAGCCTCTCTCTATGCGGGTCTGACTGCAGTATTGCGGACTGAACTCGCTGGGTGTGGAATCCGGTTCGCTCTTTACTCTGACTGCCTTCTGAAAGTAGGGAAGGAATTATATGTGGTGCCGGTTGAAAAGAATAGCATGGATTGCGAGCAGAAAGCAGCCATAGTCACTGGTGCTGGCCGCGGTCTCGGGCGAGAAATCGCCATAGAGCTCGCCAAGCGGGGAAACAACATCGTAATCGCAGATCTCAATCCTGAAGAGATGAGCGAAACCCAAGAGATGATCTCCGACGTAGGCCAGTCATCGATTGCGGTGCAGACTGATCTTCGTGATCCCACCAGTGTGACTGAAACTATCGATGAAGCGCTTGACGAGTTCGGTTCTATCGATATTCTCATCAACAACGCCGGTATCGCTGGTCCCAACCTGCCGTGCGAAGAGATACCGATCGAAGAGTGGGAGGAAACTATCGCTGTGAACCTGCGTGGTGCGTTTTTGATGACTCGAGAAGTGCTGCCCACAATGAAAGACCAGCGGTTCGGCCGTATCGTCAACATCAGCTCAGTTACCGGTAAGCGTCCCGTTTCACAACGGTCTCCGTATGCTGCCTCGAAGTTAGGTCTCGTCGGATTTACTCGTTCCATCGCCAGTGAAGTTGGAGAGTACGATATTAACGTAAACGCAGTCTGTCCGGGCTCAGTCGAAGGGCCCCGAATTGAACGCGTATTCGAGCGATACGCTGAGGCACGGGGGACGGATAGCGAGACAGTCAAACAAGGTGAGATGGAAAAAAGCGCTCGAGTGGAACTCGTCAAGCCCACAAGCGTTGCTACTTTAGTTGCCTTCCTCTGTTCTCCGGAGTCTGAGCAAATGACCGGCCAAGACCTCAACATTTCTGCTGGAAAGGTTATGTACTGAGACTAATTTTCCTCTGTAGTCTACAAGCGGAGAGTACGTCATCTCTGCACGCAACGCTTGTGATGATGTTTCGCCGAGTCAAAATCCTGTCCGAAGAGGACTCCTGGTATCTGCCGCTTGAAGGCGAACAACAGATCATTACCTCTGATGGTTGTTTGCCGGGTTGCTGTTTCCCATATCTCGTCGGAAGCCGATCCCATAGGGAAGTGGCGCGACGCTCAAGTTGTATTTGATAACCCCTTGCCGCTCCCGACAACTACCGATTCGCACCTCCGGAAAATCGGGTGAATCTCGATTAGCCATCAGCGACGTGGCCTGTCTTTGAGTGCTTCATTTCCACCACTATATTCACTGTATTATCTGAACGACCATCTGTGAACCGCGCCCTGTCAGGACGCGACTGTAGCCGGAGAGTGCGTTGTCCACCTCTTGGTCACCTGTGTCCACGCGCAATGGATCATCCTCAAGAGCGTGAATTTTCTCCTCTGTCGCGACGATAGTGATGTTGTCGACACCGATTGTCTCGATGACGGGCGCACTCAGCTGTTGGTTACCTCTCGCAAAGACGAACCCCTGGCCGCCAATGACGCCGACAATCAACTCTGGGTCGACGCCGTCAAGTAGATCCAGTAACTCCTGCTCGCTCAAATCTCTTCCAACGAGTTCGCCGTTATGGGTGGCATCGACGCCGAGAAGCGTATACTCTATCCCAAGTAGGCTCATGATCTCCTTCGTGGTCGTACCTGGACCAATGACGTAGATTCGGTCAGAGTCCATTGAATCGACTATTTCACTGGCAATCAATTGTTTGCTCATCGTCTCGCCGCTCGACCCTCGAGACTTCGGATCTGGACAAAACGAGAGTTTCGAGGGACTAGAAGGTATCCGTATAGTCTCGCTGAAAGCTGATCATTACAGTACGCCGTTTCGTCGATATCCATAACCTCACGGCGTTGCGGGTCTGCTATCTTGTCACCGAGAAAACCCACTATGAGGTCACCTGCGGCTTCTGGGATCGTGTAAAGCCGCGGAAAAATCTTGACCCCGGAAGGGATTCCGACTACCGGGACAGCGTCATCAACAGCGGATTGATAATGAGGCCGATAGTTTTCGTCATGTACTGGTCGTAGATCTTGTATCGACAAGAAGCATCGGAGGCAACAAGTAAAACGGAACACAGTCAGAAACTGAGCATCTAAAGAGCGGTTAGTGATCCTTCGAAACCGTCGAAACCGCGCCTTCTAGTCTGTCGAGCATCTCTTCCATCTCGTCGCTGGAGATGCTCAGCGGCGGCGTCATTCGAATAACGTTCCCATGTGTACCGCACCGCGATACGAGCAGCCCCCGGTCGTGCGTTTGAGTACGGACATCTTTAGCGATATCTTCGGAGGGGTCGTGCGTCTCTTTGTCGGTCACAATCTCGACGCCGATATGGAGCCCCTTGCCACGAACGTCTCCGATGATGTCGTAATCTGCCTTCATTGCCTCTAGACGGTCGAACGCCTCGTCACCGACAGTCGCAGCGTTGTCGACGAGACCTTCCTCTTCTATCACGTCGAACGTCGCATTCGCAGCGGCACACGCCAGCGGGTTTCCGCCGTAGGTCGTGTAGTGATCGGCCGGATCCATTGTCTCACTCACCTCTTCTGTTCCCATGAATAGACCGAAGGGGACCCCGCTCGCGATTCCCTTCGCCATCGTCATAATGTCTGGCTCAACGTCCCAGTGCTCGACCGCGAACAGCTCGCCGGTCCGTCCCATCCCGGTTTGGACCTCGTCAGCTACAAAGAGGATGTCTTCCTCCTCACAGATCTCTTTGAGATAGGGTAGATAATTCTCTGGCGGGACCACGATTCCACCTTCGCCCTGAATCGGCTCGACGACGACGGCAGCGATATCGTCATTCGAGTCGTACTTGATGACTTCATGGACCTGTTCCGCGGCCCACTTGCCGAACTCGTTCTCGTCCTCGAAACGGTCGCCATACCGGTAGTAGTTGGGCGACGGTATCTGGTAGCTCCCCGGAATATGCGGATGGAAGGTGTGCGTGTACTTGTTCTGCCCCGTGAGCGCCATCGCTCCGGGGGTACGCCCGTGGAATGACCCTCTAAGACTGATGAATTCACTCGACCCAGTCGCTTTCTTCGCGAGTTTGATCGCTCCCTCAACGGCCTCTGCCCCGGAGTTCCCGAAGAACGTGTTCTTCAGGTCGCCAGGAGATTGCTCGGCCAGCGTCTGAAGCAGTTCAGCCATTGGGTCATGGTAGAAGTAGTACGATGACTGAACGTAGTTTGCTACCTGTTCTTGCACGGCGTCTACGACTTTCGGATGGGAGTGGCCCGTGTTGACGACGGCGATGCCCGCGACAGCGTCGAGAAATTCGTTACCGTCAACGTCCCAAAGACGAGCGCCTTCACCGTGGTCAAGGACGAGATCTTGTTGTCCGTATACGGCGGGCATTAGATACTCGTCTGTCACCTGTTTGATGTCGTCTCTGTCAAGGTTGCTCATACGAACTAAAGTGTAATTTCGTTCTCATCCATTTATATCTTTTTAGCAGTTTTATGACCGTTCACATACAGTGGCGGTAGTGAGAAATTTGAGTGTTTCTTGTGTTGAAACTGCCACTCAGCCGCCTTCTCTGAGAAAAGGGCTATTCTGCTGATTAGACGGGATCTGGCTTTAGCGGTTGTACCATTTTTCGCAGTCGCGTCACTGAGTCTCTACTGACACACAATTGTCGATTGCGCGAACGTTTATCCCATCCCCCCTAATACGACATAGTGTGTCACCAGATTTGTTTGATCCCCTCCGTCTGCGGGAGGTATCGATTCCCAACCGCATCGGTGTCTCGCCGATGTGCCAGTACTCCTGTGAGGCCCGAAATGGGATCGCAACAGACTGGCATCTCGTCCATTTGGGGAGTCGCGCTGTCGGTGGGGCGGGACTAATACTGACTGAAGCGACGGCAGTGACCGCTGCAGGCCGCATCTCTCCACAGGACCTCGGTATCTGGACAGACCAGCAGGCGGAAGCACTCGAACGGATTGCGACCTTCGTCTCCGAGCAAGGCAGCATTCCGGGAATCCAACTTTCCCATGCGGGCCGGAAAGGGTCGACCGGTCTTCTCTGGGAAGGAGCCAATCCGCTCTCTCCAGAAGAGGGAGGGTGGGAAGTACTTGCGCCGAGTGACGTCCCCTACCCGTTCGAGGAGAAGAAACAGGAACTCAGGCGGATGAGCCGCGACGATATCGCTGCGGTCATCAATTCCTTTGCCGCTGCTGCGAAGCGTGCTATTGACGCGGGGTTCCAGATTATCGAACTCCACGCGGCGCACGGATATCTCCTTCACGAGTTTCTCTCACCGGTCACTAACCGCCGGTCCGATGAATACGGAGGCAGCTTTGATGATCGCGCACGGCTTCTTCGGGAAGTAGTCCAGGCAGTTAGGCAAGCGATCCCGGAGGGGATTGCCTTGTTCGTTCGTCTCTCCGCGACTGATTGGCTTCCAGACCGAGAGTCGTGGGATCTCGACCAGTCGGTGAGGCTTGCCCAGATTCTGTCTGAGGAAGGAGTCGACTTACTAGACGTAAGTGCGGGCGGACTCCACCCGGACCAAGTCATTCCCGACACTGGGCCAGGATATCAGGTTCCGTTTGCCGAGCGTATCCGTGCCGAGAGTGACCTCCCTGTCGCAGCGGTCGGGAAACTAACTACGCCAGAACACGCCGACGCCGTGATTCGGAATAGTCGCGCAGATTTAGCTCTCCTGGCACGGGAGCACATTCGAGATCCGTACTTTGCCCGGAGGGCGGCAGACAGACTTGAACAGAGAGACCGCCTTGAGCCGCCGGAACAGTATCAGACCGGATTCTGAATGGAGCTACCGGAACGACCAGCACAGGGTGGGTCCAACCCTTACCCCCGGTCACAATATCACGGATAATTATAAGTGACCGTAGTTAGAAGCTACGGCAGGTATGGAAACGCCTACTGTCGAACCAGGAGAGATTCTATTTCTCTCGCGTGACGACGTGACGAACGCAGCAAGCGCAGACGAATGTCTTGAACGGGTAGAGGAAACCTTCCGTTGGGTTAGTGATGACCAAGTCCAACAGACGAATCCTGTCGAGATCTGGCTGTCGAAGCGTGGTGGTGAGTTCGGGTACGGGAACGTCTCGAGCTATCCGGCGTACATCGAACCCCTCGGCGTTGCGGGCAACAAGTGGCTCGGAGTGTTCCAACAGAACGCTAAACGGGGACTCCCTGCACTCAGCGCTGTCAATATCCTTTCAGACGCCGAAACTGCCATGCCGCTGGCGTTCATCGAGGGCCAGTCGGTAACCGCGATGCGAACAGCCGGACACGCAGGTGTCGGCGCAAAATACCTTGCCCGCGAGGATTCGTCGACGCTCACTATCGTCGGCTGCGGTCACGAGGGACGGACTCACCTCCGGGTTATGGACGCATTGTTCGATCTTGACCACGTGAAAGCCTGCGACATTGACGACGACGTTCGAACGACGTTCATCGACGAGATGAGTGACGTGACGGACGCCACAATAGAGGGATTCGTCGACTCCCAAGAGGCCGTCCGGGGAGCCGATATTATCTGCATGGTCACCACCGCCGAAGACCCGATCGTCATGGCTGAGTGGATTGAGCCGGGAACGCACGTCGCCGCGACAAACGGCTTCCTCGATCTTGATCCTACATTTAGTGCAGCAGCAGACAAATGGGTGATCGGCGTCGAGAGCAGAGACAGACTCTGGATCGATGGTGAGGAGGTGGGTGTGACTGCTCCTGAGGGACTCTCTTATGACGACGTCTACGCCGAACTGACAGACGTAGTTTCGGGCAAGGCTTCCGGCCGTGAGTCGGCCGACGAACGTACGGTGATGGTCCACATGGGAATGCCAGCCCTTGACGTCGCAGCGTCACACTTCGTATACGAAAGAGCTAAGAAAGAAGGTATTGGAACTAAACTTACACTCTTCGAGTGACCAAAATGACAGTCGACTTCCCACGGCAGCCTCTGGAGGGTATCCTCGCTCTCTCACCGCTGTGTCTGAACGACGACAATAGCATCAATTACGAAGCCATCCGATCAAATGTCGAGTGGCTCGAAGATCAAGGCATTCACGGGTTCATCCAATTTGCGACCATGGGCCAGTCAATGGCCCCCTCTGAAGCGGAGTTCGACGAGGTGACAGATGTCGTCACCGACGCCGCAGACGATATCACGTGCGTCGTCGGCGCGTCGGCTCCGAATCAGCAAGAAGCGATTCGTCGCGCAACCTACGCGGAGGATGCAGGTGCAGACGGAACGATGATCGAACTCCCGTACATGATCCCACTCCAGCAAGAGTGGGTCGGTGATTTCTATCGAGACATCGATGAGGCGCTCGGCGGCGAACTGAGCGTTCTCGTCTACAACTATCCGCCGGCGACTGACTGCGACATCACCCCCGAGACTTGGAAGAACGAACTCGTCGACATCGAGTCAGTAAAAGCGGTAAAAGACTCGAACTACGCGACGCCGCACTACGACAGGATTCTCGGTCTCTCAGAGCAGATTAACGTCATCTCGCCGTACGACTGCCCGTTCTGGCACGACTCCCAGCTCGGCGGGAAAGGGTTCATCGGGATTCTGACGTGGGCCGCGCCACAGACGATGCTCCGCTTCTATCGCGAGTGTCGTGACGGAAACCATCATGACGAGTGGACGAGGCGGGTCAACCGGACGCTGGCTGAGGTCTGGGGCGACGTCAGTAATCTTCCGGACGCCCCGCTCGTCTCCAACTCGCCCGCTGTCCTCCACTCACTTGCCGAGATGAGTGATCGGCCGGCCGGCGAAGTCAGGCCTCCGTACCGTCGGCTTCACGACGAGGCCGAGGAGGCACTTATCGAAGCGCTCCAGCCGCTCCGGGACATCGAGCGCGAACTCGTCTGAAAAGACAGTCCGTACACTGTTTTTAACATCATTCGCCTCGCCTTCGTAGGGGCATCTACCCTTTCACTACGCCTTTTTCTGGTCACCTGAGTTATCTTAGTCATGCGGGCGAATATCTGCCCACCCAGCGTTCACACTCGCATCGTAGGCAACCGTCGTCTCCATGCGAGCGAGCTCCAAGTCCCCTCGACGCGACGGTACTCGTCGTGGTATCGTCCCTGTTCGAGGTGACCGCTTCCGTCTGGTTCGAGCGTCACAGCCCGGTAGTACCACGTCCCCCTGGCCGTGTCGCCGTCGACGTCGATGACGGGGTTGGTCACCGTGTGTCGGCGGATCTGGTCGGGGTCAGCGGTCCATTCACGGGCTAATCCACGGATCTCGTCGTGACCCTCGAGGGGTGTCTCCAGCGAAACGTACTCTACAATGGCATCCTCAGTGAAGAGCTCGGTCCATTTCTCGATGTCACCGTCGTCGAGGTGATAGCAGTAGGCAGCACGCAACTCTTCGATTTCGACGCGGTCAGACACGCTGGTCGTACCTACGGTCATACCACTGATCGCTGTCAATTCATAATAAAACCCGACGCCACTTCTGGCTCCCTATACCGTGATTACGTCGTGAGTATACGGGTGGAGATTCTCACACCCGTCTTTGGTGACGACGACCGGGTCTTCGATGTGGATGGGTGTGTCCTGGCCCTGTCCTTCAACGAAGATTCCCGGATCGATGACGAAGACCATTCCCGGTTCGAGGACCGTCTCGTCGCCTTGCTGGACCTGTGGTGCTTCATGTCCGCCCATAAGTCCGATGCCGTGTCCGATTTTCCACGGCTGGTCGTAGCCTTCGTCGTTCATGTACTCCTCAGCGAACGTGTGGACCTCGTGTGCGGTCACACCTGGTTCGACCATGTCCATCGTCGCATTGAGGCACTCAGAACAGACCTCGTAGGCGCGACGGTGCTCCGGGTCGGGCTCGCCCACGAAGACGTTCCGGGCGCAGTCGGTCGCGTAGTGCTCGTACTGGGGTCCCATGTCTACGTCGACAATGTCTCCCTCTTCGAAAGTCCGCTGTCGAAGGTCGCGGAAGACACCACCGAGACCCATGTTGTCTGATCCCGCGGCGAGCATCGCTTCCGTGATGTCCATTGCGGCCTCGTACTCTGCGCGGCCTTCCTCGATGCACTCTGCGGCAGCCGCGTGGGCCTCCGCCGCGATTTCGTTTGCTCGGCGAATGTGCTCTATTTCAGTATCGTCTTTCACCATCCGGAGTCGTTCGAAGATGTGTTGAGCGCTGACAACGTCTGTCTTCGGGACGACATTTCGGATAAGTTCTCCATCTCCGAACCACGCATCATCGGCGATACCGATGGTCCCGTTTTCGATACCTCGGTCCTCGAAGAGTTCTCGCAGGAGCGGTTCAGGGTCGTCTCCATCGCGATACGTGGTGACCGCGTCGGCAGAAATCGCTGTCTCGGCATGCTCCATAATATCGCGGTGCATTTCGCTGAGGATGAAACCGGGTTCGCCCTCTAACGGAAGAACGAACGCCGACAGCCACACAGGCCATCCGCCCTCGTAAGCACTGTAACCGGTGAAATAGTACTGGTTCGCACCGGCGTCAACATAGAGAGCGTCAATGTCGTTTTCTTTCATCAGAGTTCGCGCACGGTCCATCCGGTTCTCCCAGTCGTAAGTGATGTTAGCTTTCGACATCCGGTAATAAGAGTGCCTGCCGCAAGCGTATTAATTCTGTGTATTCCAGAACCCATGTCTCTCCTCTGAAAGAGAATCGCCGCTCGGCCTATTCGCTCGCGACGCCTTCGTCTCCAAGGAGTCCTTCCGGACGATACGTCATGATGAGGATGATCAGGACGCCAATTATTAGCAGACGCGCGTTTGAGGCGACGCTACCGAACGGGATGATACCGTCGAGGTACCGTGGGACCTGCAACAGCAACGCCAGAATGAACCCACCGAGCGCTGCACCGCGGTTGTCACCGGTGCCTCCGAGGAGCAGCGCAATCCAAATGAAGAATGTCCACTCTGGGTTGAATTGCTGTGGAACGAGATAGTTGATCTGGAGCGCGGTCAGTGACCCGGCGACGGTCATGATAACGCTCCCGATAACGAAGCTCTGCATTTTGAAGGAGAAGGTGTTCTTTCCGAGCGCGTTTGTGGCATCTTCGTCCTCTCTAATGCCTTTCAATACGCGACCCCAGGGGCTGTCAATGCCCCGCTCAAGGACGACGTACACGAGCACGAAGACGAAGAGGACAATGGCAAACAGTGCGACGTTCGCCAGCGGTGAGCCCACGATGGGATTTTCCACCGCCATTCCCTGTCCGCCTCGGTGAGCCACCGCTCGTTAAGAATGACGAGCCGGATAGTTTCTGCGAGACCCAAGGTCGCGATGGCAAGGTAGTCGTCCCGCAATCGGAGCGTCGGGATAGAGATGACGACGGCGACGATTGCGGATACAATGGCCGCAACGATGACTGCTGCTGGGAGAGGGATGGGGACTCCGGCGACGTCCAGCCAGAGATACGGGAGGTTGAATCCGAACGCTGTCTCTGCATTCGGTGCTCGTGCGACAATCGAGGCAGTATACGCTCCAATCGCCCAGAACGCAGCGACGCTGAAGTTGAACAGTCCCGTGTACCCCCACTGGAGATTCAGTCCAAGCGCAAGAATCGAATAGATGAGCGCAGTCGTGAGGAGGCTAAGCAGGAATGCAGCGGGACCCGTCACGAGCGCCATTAAGACCAACTCCCCCCGGCGATTCCGGTTGGTTTCACGAGCATAACCACGAAGAGGATGACGAACGCGACGGCTAGCCGGTAGCGTGCGCCGACGCCGGGGAGGAGAATACTCATCTCCTGTGCGACGCCGATAACGTACGCGCCAATCATCGCACCATATGGACTCCCGATGCCACCGAGGATGACTGCTGCGAAAACGAGCAGGAGTACGTCGAAGCCCATGCGCGGATAGAGGAGACCGCTCGTGACAGCGAGTGCGACTCCTCCAACTGCCGCCAGTCCGGCCGAGAGCACCCACGTGAGTCGGGTTACTTGCTCGGTGTCGATGCCAGTCACCTGTGAGAGAGACCGGTTAGCCGCTGTCGCGCGCATCGCGATACCCATCTTGGTCCGAGTAAGGACTAGATGGACGATAGCGACGCATACGAGTCCCAGTACAACGATGAGCACCGAATCACGGGTGACGAAGAGATCGAATCTGAACGTGGTGAATCCGAGCGGAAATCCGCCGTCAAGAACCGCTATACCACGTTCCAGTCCCAACCGGTATGACCGGGGTTCGCTCGTCCAAACCATACGGATCAGACTTCGCAGGACGAACGCGATTCCGACGGTCACGAGGAGTTTTGTCAATGACCCCGAATCGCGATGGATATGCAGAATGCTCCGGTCGATACTGACCCCGAGGAGTGCAGTAAGTCCGATCGTTACTGCACCCGCGAGAAGAAATGGAAGACCGAGGGTCACGTACAGTAGGTACGTGACGTACGCACTGACAGTTAGCAGCTCACCGTGTGCGAAATTTGCGAAGTTCCCGATTCCATAGAGGAGTGACAGGCCTACGGCGCCGAGAAGAATGATACTCCCGAATGCGACGCCGTCGAAGAGTACCTGAACTATACTAACCATCGTTTACTCCGTGTAGTCGATGAAGTCTCCCTCCTCGAAAGCCCCGTCGACGACTTCCCAGCGTCGGTACGAGCCAGGGACGTCGCCCCGCTGGTCAAGGTCGACGGAACCGCTTACCCCGTCGTAGTTAATTGGGTCGCCGTTCTCAAGTGCACTAATCGCATCTCCAATCTCTTTGTATGTATACGTCTCTCCCTCAGGTCGAGAGAGGGGGTAAACGGCCTGCTTGAGTGAGTCCGAGTCATACGAATCAGCGGCGACGGACGCGAGCCCGCACAGCACCGTCGTGTCGAAGTAGTAGGCCTCCCAGACGATCGGCTCTCGATCGAACTCGGCCTTGTTGTCTTCGATGAACTGCTGGTAGACACCCCGGTTCGTAGGCGGATTCGGTTGCGTCCCCATCATTCCGTTGATTGCTTTCCCATCGAGGTTATTTGTGACGTTCGCGCCACGAACTGTCTCGTTGGCGAAGTATCGAACCTCGTCTTTGATCCCCATTTCGTAGGCCTCCTTGGCCATGACAGTGAACGCCTTCGGGTATGCGATGAAGATGATTCCCTCGGGGTCCTGTGCTGTCGCGGAGTTCAGCTGTGACTTGTACGACGACTTGCCGGGCGCGTACCCGATCATTTCGTTGACGGTGCCACCCAGTTCCTCGTAGGACGCTTTGAACTCCTCGCTGATTGCAGTCCCAAAGTCGTTGTTGATGAAAATGACCGACGTAGAGTTCACGTCTTGTCCTGAGACAAGAGTCGCGAGTGCACGTGCCTGAAACTGCGTCGGAGGAGATCCGCGGAAGACGAGGTCATCATCATCGAGCGAGGAGATCTTGCTCGAGGTTCCGCCAGTCGCCATCAGCGTCTCATTCGGAATGGCGACAGAGCGGGCGACTGCAAGGGCGACGCCGCTCGAAAGGCCGGCGAACAGCATGGGCAGCCCCTCCTGGTTGACGAGTTTCTCGGCCGCGGTAACTCCGACGTTCGGTGCAGTCTGAGTGTCCTCATATGTCATCTTCAGACGCTCTTGATCCTCGTTGATGAAGCTCAGAGCGAATTCCGACTGTCGCTCGTAGTGTGCCCCGAATTCCGAGAGTTCTCCTGTCTGCGGAATCGCCGCACCGATAGTTCGGGTTCCTCCTCCCGAACCCAATCCTCCCATGCACCCCGAGACGGCGGCCGTTCCGATTGTCACGCTTGCGGCACTGGCTCGCAAGAAGGAACGGCGGCTCCTTCCGCAGTCATTGCTATTTGACACCATAACTCATTATTGACTCATATCACATATATAACTTTCTCAATACCGACCCGAAAGTGACCCGTGGATTACCCACCGAGGAATTCGCGGCGTACCTCCTCGTCACCAAGGAGTATGTCGCTGTCGTCCTCGTACCGATTGCGCCCTTGGGAAAGAACGTATCCACGTTCGGACCGCCGCAACGCTTCCTTGGCGTTCTGCTCGACCATCATAACGGCTGTCCCGGCGTCGTTAATCGCATCGATGCGGTCGAACATCTCGTCGACGAGGTCTGGAGCGAGTCCGGCTGACGGTTCGTCGAGTAGCAGGAGGTCCGGGTCGAGCATGAGTGCACGGCCCATCGCGAGCATCTGACGCTGGCCGCCACTCATCGTATGGGCCTTCTGGTCCTTTCGTTCCCGGAGGATCGGAAATCGGTTGAACACCATTTCCAATCGGTCCGCAGGAACCTCGTCGAGGATGAACGCTCCCATTCTGAGATTCTCCATAACCGTCAGAGGCGGGAATACGTTATCCACCTGTGGGACATAGGAGATGCTGTGTCTGATGATCTGGTCGGGAGAGAGGTTCGTGATGTCCGTCCCATTGAACCTGACCGCTCCGCCCATCGTCGTCGTCAGACCGAAGACGGACTTCATTAGCGTACTCTTGCCAGCACCGTTTGGACCTACAATAGCGACGAATCCGCCATCCTCGATGGTGAGATCGACATCGTACAGAATCTGGAGATCGCCGTATCCCGCATCTAACCCGGAAATATCTAGCATCAGGCTGACCCCCCGAGATACGCGTCGATGACCTGTTCGTCGTTCCGTACCTGGTCCGGTGTCCCCTGTGTGAGTATCGATCCCTGGTGCATCACAAGTACGTGCTCGCAGTTGTCCATTATGACCTCCATGTCGTGCTCGATAAGAAGAATCGTGTACCCATCTGCGTTCAGTTGCCGAAGGTGTTCCAAGAGTCGCTCCTGCAACGTCGGATTGACTCCTGCGAACGGTTCGTCGAGCAATAGGACGTCCGGATCGGTCATTAGGGCACGTGCGAGCGCAAGGAGCTTTCGCTGCCCTCCCGAAAGGTTCTCCGCCCGTTCCGAAGCGAGGTGTTCGATGTCGAAGAGGCTCATCATTTCTCGTGCTCGCTCTTTCACGCTGTCTTCCTCCACGGTGACCCTCTTCCGGAGTCCCGGAAGGACCGAGTAGAGGAAGTTCTCTCCGGTCTGGTTTTGAGGAGCGATAGTGAGGTTCTCTTCGACAGTCATCTGTGCCAGTTCGCGTGGTGTCTGAAACGTCCGGACAAGGCCGCGTTCCACCAACTGATACGGATGGAGGCCGCTCACGTCCTGCCCGTAGAGGGAAACAGTGCCGGCGTCCGCCTCGGTGAACCCTGTTACGAGGTCGAAGGTAGTCGACTTGCCCGCACCGTTCGGACCGATGAGTCCGGTCAGCGAACCATCCTTGACATCGAAGGATGTACCGTTGACTGCCGTGATGCCACCGAACGACCGTCGCAACCCCTCAACGCTGAGCGCGACATCGTCGCGTCGACCCGGTGATACGGTAGTCGTCTCTCGGCTATCGGAAGCGTTCGAGGACATCTACTATGTGATAGGTGTTAGCGGACCGTATATAGGTATCGTCTGAAGAACGAGGTACGCCTCTGTCGTCACAGTGATCCGCCGCCGTCAGAGCGACCAAGTCCGATGATTTATCACATCACCTCACGTTTCTCCGCTGATGTCTGTACTCGATCAGTTCGCACTCGACGGCAAGAATGCGATCGTCACTGGCGGCAGTCGCGGCATTGGAAGAGCTATCGCAGAGGCTCTAGCGGACGCCGGCGCAAACGTCGTCATCGCCAATCGCTCTTCGGATGACTGTCAGGAGGCCGCGAGCGAGATTAGCGACTCCACGGGTGTCCAATCGCTTGCTGTCCCGACCGACGTGACGGACGAATCGTCTGTCAAGCACCTCGTCGACCGAACAGTCGAAGAGTTCGGCGGCATTGACGTCCTGATCAACAACGCGGGAATCGCAACGGTCGCACCTGCCGAGACGAAGACACTCGAAGACTGGCAGAAGACGGTCGACACGAACCTGACAGGGGTATTTTTGTGCTCGAAACACGCCGGCCGGGTGATGAGAGAGGGTGACGGAGGAGTAATCCTCAATATTTCCTCAATCACTGCTCGTGTCGCCGACCCAGACGCCTCCCATGTCGACTACCACGCCTCGAAGGGTGGCGTTGAGGCGTTCACTCGACAACTCGCGACCGAGTGGGGCAACGACGATATCCGCGTGAACGCTCTCGCCCCGGGAATCGTTCAGACCGACATGTCTACCGGGGATTCTGCGGTGGATGCACGACGGCGAGACCGCATCCCCTTAGGGTCGCTCGCTTGCCCAGACGACCTTGCTGGTGCGGCAGTGTTCCTCGTCTCCGATGCCGCATCGTACGTGACCGGTGAGACCCTGACTGTTGACGGCGGCTATCTCGCAACGTAGTCCTCGAACACCGAATGTTTAACTTCCGTCGGGCGAGTCATCGTATAGACGTTATGACGCTATCCCGTCAGCCCCGAGTTCGACGATCAGCTCGCCTTGAGGTGAGATTATGCTGAAATACACGATCAGACGTATACTCTTGACGATTCCAATACTTCTTGGAGTCACTGCCGTGACGTCTGCACTCGTCTATCTCGCACCCGGGAACCCAGCGCGTATCGCGCTCGGACAGGCGCCTCGGCCGAAGCGGTACGAGAACTCGAACGAGAGATGGGATTGAACCAGCCGTTCCACCTCAGATACATCGACTGGCTCTGGGGCGTTCTGCATGGGGACCTCGGTTCATCCCTCGAGAACGGACAGCCGGTGCTCCAACTCATTCTTGAGCGGTTGCCCGCCACGCTCGAACTAGCCGTTGCTTCGATGGCGATAATGCTCGTTATCGCGCTCCCCCTTGGCGTCATCAGTGCCGTGAGGCAGCACTCTTGGGTCGACCGCGGTTCGATGTTCTTCGCCATCTTCTGGATTTCGATGCCGTCGTTCTGGCTCGCCCTCATTCTGCTGCTTCTCTTCGCCGTCCGCTGGGATGTTTTCCCGATTTCCGGTCGAGCTGGCGCGCTATTTTCTCTAACCGGTCTCTCGTATCTCGTGCTTCCGGCGATATCGAACGGTGCGCGACGCGCCGGACTCCTCACTAGGATGACGCGGTCGTCCATGTTGGAGATCCTCAATGAAGACTACATCCGAACTGCCCGTGGGAAGGGCATTGGTCGACGGTCAGTCGTCTATACGCACGCAATGCGAAACGCGATGATCCCGATCATCACTCTCATCGGTCTTCAGGTGCCGACTCTCATCTCCTCGTCGGTCATCATCGAGACGGTTTTCGCTTGGCCAGGACTCGGTCGGATGCTTGTCGGTGCCGTAGAGCGGCGGAACTATCCCGTTGTGCAAGGGATTGTTCTCTTCTACTCGCTCATTGTCATCATCTCGAATCTGGTCGTCGACGTTGCATACAGCTACTTCGACCCGCGAATCAAGTACGACTGACGACGTCGTTTTCAGGTATTCACTTCACCGCCGTCGACGAGTAGAGAGGTCGCATTGACGTATGACGCGCGGTCGCTGGCTAGGTAGGCAACGGCGTCCGCGATTTCTTCGGGCTTTCCGAACCGGTCTAGCGGAACCGTTTTCCTCGCTTCAGTTCCTGCCTCCGTCCCCAGCAGATCCAGATCTTCGACGTTCATCTGCGTCTCGATAGTACCAGGGTGGACTGCGTTCACCCGCACCCCTCGGTCTCCGAGTGCATCACCGAGTGAGTACGTTAGCAACGTTACAGCGCCCTTCGTAGTGGCGTACGCGGCGAGCGCTCCGCTCCCTTTGAGGCCGAGCGTACTGGAGACATTGACGATTGCACCCCCCTCTCCCGCAATCATTCGCTCTGCGGCGATCTGACTCCCGAAGAAGGTCCCTCGCACATTCACATTCAGGAGTCTGTCGAATTCCTCGGCTGAGATGTCTAGGAAGGGCGTGTCAGTAAGAATGCCTGCGTTATTCACCATCACATCAACGCCGCCAAATATATCGGCGGCATCGACAGCGGCCTCTAAATCCGATCTGTTAGTGACGTCGCACTTGACGAAGCGGGCGTCGCGAGCCGTCTCGTCACGAATTATTTCGTGGGTCGGTGCTCCACCCTCTCGGGGAGTCTCTCGGATATCGGCGACGACGACGTCCGCCCCGTCCGCAGCGAGTGTCCGAGCAATTGCGCGTCCATTACCACTTGCTGCACCGGTAACCACGGCAGTTCGATCCGCCAATAGTGGTGACATACACGTCTTCGTCTCGTGCTGTCCGCAAATAGGTTGCGCGTCCAGTCAGACTCATCGGCAGCCGTCTAGCGTGCGCGTAGAATAGCGGAACGAACGTGTGCTTTCTGTCAGTCGTAGTGATGGCAGGCGCACACGTGCTCAGGGCCTTCGATACGACGGAACTCGGGGTCCTCTTCCTCACACATATCTCCGATGTAGTCCTGACACCGTGTATGGAATCGGCAACCAGCTGGCGGATTCTCCGGACTCGGAACACTCCCTTCAAGGACGATTCGGTTAGTGTTCACGCCAGCGTCGGCACGCGGAACCGACGAAAGGAGCGCCTTCGTATACGGATGTTTTGGATCGTCGAACAGCCGATCAGTCGGCGCGACTTCCCCTAACCGTCCCAAGTACATGACCATTACCCGGTCACAGACGTGGCGGATGACAGAAAGGTCGTGACTGATGAACAGATAGGTCAGGTCGTACTCGTCTTGTAGGTCGTCCAAGAGATTCAGAATGTTCGCTTGAACACTGACGTCGAGCGCACTCGTCGGCTCGTCTGCAACGACCAATTGCGGCTTCACGGCGAGAGCACGAGCGATCGCGATCCGCTGCTGCTGTCCGCCCGAGAACTCGTGCGGCGCGCGAGAGAGGTGTTCCTCGCCAAGCCCAACCTCGTCTATGAGTTCGTGGACGCGGGCGTCCCGTTCTTCGCGGCTCCAGTCTGTGAGAAACCGCATCGGTTCGGCGATTATCTGTTTCGTACTCATTCGAGGGTTGAGACTCGATGCCGGATCTTGGAAGATTATCTGGATGTCTCGTCGGAGTTCACGCATGCGGGCGTCGGAGGCATCGGTGACCTCCTCACCGCGGAACGTGACGCTCCCACCGGTCGCTTCTTCTAAGCCGACGACTGTCCGGCCGAGCGTCGATTTGCCACACCCCGATTCGCCGACGAGACCGAGCGTCTCACCGGCGTCGATGTCGAGTCGACGCCGTCGACTGCCTGAACCTGTCCGACCGTTCGGTTCAGAATACCTCCTTTCACCGGGTAGTACTTCTGGAGGTTGCGAACGGAGAGGAGAGCGTCCGAGGTACTCTCACGAGCCTCAAGGATATCGGCTTTGCTCATTGTCCCCACTCCCGTTGTTCCGCGACTTCATCAGGGACATTCCACGGTGGGCTCTCAGCACTGACATCAGTATAGAGATGACAAGCGACTCCATGCTGATCCTCTCCGACTGACGCGAGTTCTGGAACGGTCGACTGACAGGGTTCTCCGTGGCTCTCTGGGCATCTGGAGGCAAAGGGGCACCCCTGTGGTGGATCAAGGAGGTTCGGTACTGAGCCCTCGATGACGGAAAGTCGGCCAGGGGTCCCTTCGAGACTAGGTATGCTCTCTACGAGCCGGCGAGTGTAGGGGTGTAATGGTGAATCGAACAGGTCGTCGACGGAACACGTCTCTGCAACGCGGCCAGCGTACATTACTGCAATCCGATCGGCGATCTCACTAACGACCGGGAGGTCGTGCGTGATGAAGACGATACTCGTGTCAAAGTCTGTCCGCAAATCCCGGAGAAGATCCATGATCTGCGCCTGGATGGTCACGTCGAGCGCTGTTGTCGGTTCGTCGGCGAGGAGGAGTTTGGGTTCGGTGATTAGTGCCATCGCAATCATCACGCGCTGTCTCATCCCACCAGACAGTTCGTGTGGATACTCACCCATAATCCGCTCAGCGTCAGCGAGACCACAGTCATCAAGCATCTCGATCGCCCGCTCGCGCGCAGCAGCCTTCGAGATGTCGCGATGAGCCAAGAGCGGTTCCGTGAGTTGACGACCGATAGTGAGGACTGGGTTAAGTGAACTCATTGGGTCTTGGTAGATCATCGAGATGTCGTCCCCTCGGATCTGATCGAGTTCAGACTCGGACATCGAAAGGAGTTCCTCACCGTCAAAGCGGACACTTCCTTGGACTACTTCTGCGGGCGGGGTCTGGAGTAACCCGATAACCGAGAGCATCGTCACAGTTTTTCCACACCCAGACTCTCCGATCACACCTAGTACTTCGTCACGACCAACTGTCAGATTTACACCGTTTATTGCTTCTACGCGCCCTTCTTCTGTGTGGAAGTGTACGTGCAGGTCTTCTATTTCGAGTAGCGACATCTTACAGCTCCGATTGTCGGGGGTCGAGTGCGTCTCGGAGACCGTCTCCAAGCATATTGAAACCGAACACTACAGCCATAATCGCGAGTCCCGGGAACGTCGATATCCACCATGCAGAGGATAGTTCTCCCCGGCCGGCAGCTACGAGTGCGCCCCATTCCGGCGTCGGTGGGTGAACGCCCATCCCGAGGAACGAGAGGCCAGCACTCCAGAGGATGACTGAGGGAATAGTAAGCGTCCCGTAGACTACGATGCTCGACATAACGTTGGGCAGGATGTGCCGAAGGATGAGGTAATAGTCAGGAACACCAGCCGCTTGTGCGGCATCGACGTACTCCTCTTCCATGACACTCTTTACGTCACCGCGAACCAGTCGTGCGAACCCTCGCCATCCGACGAGACTTATCGCGATTATCAGTGGTGTCAGGCCCCCACCCATCATGCCCGCAATAGCGAGGGCGAGGACAACACCCGGTATCGAGAGACTGATATCCACGAGTCGCATGATGAGCGATTCGACGATACCGCCATAGTAGCCAGCGACGAGACCGAGACCAACGCCGATGACCATCTGAATACCGACGATGACGACACCAAGAAACACCGCGTACCGTGATCCGAAAATGATCCGAGAGAGGACGTCGCGTCCGAGAGTATCGGTGCCGAGCGGATGTGCGACACTTGGTGATTCTGTGAGCGCGGAGTAGTTCTGTGCCGCTGGATCGTACGGGGCTACAACCGGTGCGAATATCGCCGTCACGATGAGAGCGACAACGATGACCAGTCCAACGACTGCAGAGCGGTTGTCGAGGATACGCTTTGCGACGCGCCATTCCTTCGAACCCATGATTCGACCGCTTGCATCGGTCTTCTGATTTTGAGTTGCCATACTATTTCTAGGCTGTCTCATCCTACAGTCTGCCCCTCTTAAGGTAAATATTGTGGTGTGAGCTGTCGTGCTACACACGTCTACGAGTGGCAAAGAAATATATATACAGACTATCATCATCTGAGTGCGTCACTGCCTATGAGCGACCAAACTAGCGATACGGAAGGTACGAATAGACGACGGATCTTACAGACTCTTGGGGCTGGGGCGGCATTCGGACTTGCCGGATGCGCCTCGTCCAACAACGACGGTTCACAGGGTGGAACGGAAGCCACGACAGAGAGTACAGATGCGGGCGGCTCAACCGAAACGGACAACGACACCGAAACAGACTCCAGTTCAGGAGGGAACTCGAAGACATTCAATTTCGCTCTTGGGAGCGAGCCGACCACGCTCGACACCCATAAGGCGAACCGAGTCCCGGAACAACTCGTGCTTCAGACGATTACGGAGCCACTCTTCCGTCTGACGCCGGATAAAACTGCGGCGCCGCATCTCGTTTCGGAGTACGATCGTTCGAGTGACGCTACTACGTTTACGCTCACTCTCGAACAAGGCAGAACGTTCCACAACGGCGAGGAACTCACCGGTGAGATAGCTGCGTGGAACCTACAGCGATTCGTCAACAAGGGGAAGAACGCGTACGTCGTCGGGAGCCCGGCGAACATCGAGGCAACTGGCGAGTACGAACTCGAAGTCAGCTACGAGGAGCCAAAACCTCGACTACCGATTCTCCTCACGAACTGGTATACGGGGATGGTTTCGCGGAAGGCAGTCGAATCTGCCGGAGACGACTATGGAACTGGGACTGTCGTGGGGACGGGGCCGTTCAAATTCGAGAACTGGGAGAGCGGTTCGGCGATCAACGTCACACGCTACGAAGACTATGACTGGGGGGTCGACTATGGACTGAATCAGGGACCGGCAAACGTAGCTGAGGGTCACTTCACAATCATTCCGGAGTCAACCACGCGGGTCAGCGAGTTGACTAACGGGACCGTACACGGAAGTTCCTACGTTCCGCTGTCGAGTGCAGACCAAGTGAGCAATTCTAACAACGCGACGCTCCACGAGACAGCGTTCCCCTATCCTGCGTACTTCCCGTTGAACATGCAGAAAAAGCCGACTGACGACATTCGGGTCCGGAAGGCAATCGCACACGCGATTCAGCGGAATCCCATCGTAGAGGCAGCGCTTGGGGGCCACGGGACGCCCATCTGGGGCCTCGCTCCGCCCATCTCAGTCAACGGTCTCTCCGAGTCTCGGGCCAAAGAAGTTGGATATACCTACAACGTCGAGAAGGCCCGTTCGCTCCTCGATGAGGCTGGCTGGACTAACTCCCAGCAGGGCCAGATTCGAACGAAAAACGGCGAAAAGCTCGAGATCACGCAGCTGGGGTTCGCCCTCGACCAGTGGTCGACGCAGGCGAAAGTTGCACAGGCGCTCCTGAAGGAAGTCGGCATTAAAGTAAACGTACTCGTCGTCGAGGGCGGGACGTTCTACAACAAGCTCGAGAATCAAGAATATCACACTATCACGGGTGGTACATCGGCGAACTACGCTGTGGACTTCCTCACCTCGGCATTCCACAGCAAGAACCTCGCATCGGAAGGAGGGTACAACGTCTCGATGCTCGATAGCGACAAAATGGATTCGCTCATCGATGAAGCGAAGACGTCTCCGAATCAGGAAGCGCGGGTGAATGCCGTCAAAGAGGCACAGGAATACTTGCTGAATCAGGCTGCCGCGGTGCCGATAATGACCGTTAACAGAGTGTATTCCCACAAAAACAGTGTGGGGAACTTGGATACGTTCCTGGACCACCCCTGGTACCCGGTCCAGTATTACCTGCACTGGACGGACGTAACGCTGTAACCGTCCCACAACCGGCCCTTTCATCCTCGCTCGGAGCTTTTCCCCGGAGTCCCGGATCTTCCGTCTCAACTCCGCGTTCTTCGTCTTTCGTTGGAATCTTACACGCAAAGGCACAGGCGGAACACGTCCCTATTTTGTACTTCTTCGATTCGACAGCGGCGCCGTTGATCCCCTCGGCACCCTCGAAGGTCCGTTCAGAAAAGTTAGGAGGGAAGCCCTTCGACCTCGTTTGCCAGGCCCATTACGGCGACCGCACCTGGCGTTTCGTTATCTGATCAGTGGTGGCCGCGTCCCAATGAACGTCTATCTGAATGAGTTCGATGGCGACGTACCCGGTCGCAACAAAGTTCCGTGGCAGGAATCCCCCGGCATTGAATGAAAGAAGTCCGCCAGTCAGCGGCGAGACAGCTGTCTCGTTCATCCGACCGGTGAAGCTCGTGTTCGAGGATTGCATCGGGCCGGTCGTGAGAGACACCGGTGCTCAACACCGAGCGGATCAGCATCGAATGGTATGCGCTCACGGCTAGTCGTGTCACGGCGCCACGACCGCCAAGAAACGATTCGAGGACGTTTTCGAGAGTAAGATGCACAAAAGAATTATATCGTGATATACCGTACGTAGACGCGTCTCCCAAAGTGGAGAAAGATGAGCGACCTACACCCAGACGCGATATCAACCATGTCAGGGGGTGGGCTACTTCTGGGTTGTAGTGAGACGGTACGCCTACCGCTCCCCCACCCTGAGCCCGAACAGCCACGGGCGCATACCGAACCGTTGGGTTCGCCACTCACGGTTCCTAGCGGGTCGGACGTTCGACTACGCCCGACCCGCGTAGACTCTCCTGTTAGACAGCCATCCGTTCGTGGATATCCACGTTATGAGATCCCTGGGCAGATGTTCTTTCGACGCGTAGATTCGTCGAAAGAGCCCGTTTGCGCCCTGTGGTCCACTATCGATCCAGCGTCAACTCAGACACGACAGGGTAGGGAGGGTCAGTCGTCCGCGGGAGCGAACTTGAAGCCGTAGCGGACGACGCCCTCCTCTTCGTAGATGCGCCGGATCTCCCCCGAGACCGGCATCCCGATCTCGACCTCGTCGGGGTCTACGTCCGTCACCTGCGCGGTGATCCGCGGTCCCTCAGCCAGCTCGACCACCGCGACGACGTACCGACCCTCCGCGCGCGCCTGGCCCGCGAACTCCGGTGGGGCGCCGCCCGGCGACAGTACCGTGTACGAGTATATCTTGCCCCCGCCCGAGAGGTCGACCGTCTCGAACTCGTCGTTGCGACAGTCCGGACAGGCGGCTTTCGGCGGGAACGCGACGGTACCGCACTCTGTACAGCGTTCGCCCTCGAACGCCAGTCGCTGCCCCACCGTCCGCTCGTACATCGGAATCGAAATGTGCGCGCCCATCAGTCGCTCACCTCCCGCAACCGCACGTACTCCGGATAACTCAGTTCGCTCGTCGCGTCGAGGGCCTCGTCGACCCCCGCGTCCGCATCCGCGTCGGCAACGCCGTCGGTCGTCTCGAAGACGAACGCGCTCGCTCCGTGACCGTAGCCATACCCCGAGACCAGAACGGTCTCGCCGGAGTCCGCAGCGTCCAGCGCCGCCGCGAGGCCGAGAAGCGGCGACGTCGCACCGGCGAAACCCAAGCGCTTGACGATGAACCCCGCGCTCATCTGGTCGCCGTCGAATCCGAGTCGCTTCCCGCCGCGCCACGACATCTTCACGTCGTCCTGCGGAAGCACTACGTGGTCGACATCCTCGACCGACAGGCCCGCGTCGGCGAGCGCTCCGTCGACCGCCGAGGAGAGCGCCTTGACGAACCCCTCGGTCGTGTACCCGCCGAGTCCGAGGTCCGTCACCTCGCCGTCCGACCGAAACTTCGCCGGGAGGTACGCGTCGACGTAGTGGGCGCTGCCAACGACCCTCGCGAGGACGTCATCACTACCGGTCGCGAAGGCCGCTCCGCCCGCCCCCATGATGTGGTCCCCCCCGTCGTCGAGCGGTGCCGTCGGCGCGTCGGCCGCGACTACGAGGCCGCCGTCGAACACCAGTGCGGCGTCCAGCGCTTCCAGTCCCGCCTTCCACGACGAACCGAACTCCAGCGTTCGGCATCGCCCGTCGAGGCCCAGTGTCCGGGCGACGGGACCGCTCGCGAGCGACCCAGGTTGCGGCGGGGTTGTGGTCGCGACGGCTAGCGTTCCCGCGCCATCGACATCGACGTCCGCGGCCGCTTCCGTCGCCATCGTGACCGCGTCCTCGTCGTACGCCGGGACCACCTTCCGGTCGATACGCGCCTCGCAGCGACCCCACATCTCTTCGATTGTGTCCGCGCAGAGGTGATAGGTGGGGACGCAGACGCCGTAGTCCGTGATACCGCGCGTCATCGCGCCACCTCGTAGACGAACACCGTCGCCGCGCCGCCGGATCCGCCGACGTTGTGCGACAGCGCCACCTCGCCGTCGACCTGTCTGTCACCCGCCTCGCCCCGCAACTGCTCGAACACCTCGACCACCTGCCCGATTCCCGTCGCGCCGAGGGGGTGGCCCTTCGCCTTCAGCCCCCCGCTCGTGTTCACCGGCAGGTCCCCGTCGCGGGCCGTCCGCCCCTCCTCAACGAGGCGCCACCCTTCGCCGCGGTCTGCGAACCCGAGGTCCTCGTACGCGAGGAGTTCAGCGATAGTGAAGCAGTCGTGAACCTCTGCGAAGTCGACTTCCGCAGGCGTCCGACCCGCACGGTCGTACGCAGCGTCTGCGGCCTCCCGGACCGCCGACAGCGAGGTAATGGTCTCGCGGTCGTGCAGCGCGAGATAGTCGCTCCCACCGCCGAACCCGGTTATGTAGACCGGGTCGTCCGTGTACCGGTGGGCCTCGTCGGCCGGCACCACGAGAGCGCAGGCCGCTCCGTCCGTAGTCGGGCAGGCGTCGTAGAGGTTTAGCGGGTCCGCTATCTCCGGTGCGCCCGCCGCCTTCTCAACGGACACCTCCCGCTGGAACTGCGCTTTGGGGTTCAACGCGCCGTTCTCGTGGTTCTTCACCGCGACCTTCGAGAGATGGTCGTGCTCGGCGTCGGTCTCCGCGAGGTAGCGCTGGGCGACGATGGCGTAGACGCCCGCGAACGTCATCCCCGCGAGGCGCTCGTATTCGGTGTCGCCGCTGACGCCCAGCCAGTACTTCGAGCGATCGCCGCTGAGGTCGAGCATCTTCTCGACGCCCGACGCGATGACGGCGTCGTGGATGCCCGAACCGACCGCCTGCACCGCGTTCAGGAGCGCGAACCCACCTGAGGCGCAGGCGTTCTCGACGCGCTGGACGGGCAGGCCCGTCAGCCCGACGTGCGAGGTGAGCGACGCGCCCGTGATGCCGAGTTGGGAGCCGCCGACGCCGAGACTCCCCACGTGGGCCGCGTCGACCTCGTCGGGGTCGTATCCGCGGTCGACTGACTCGGCCATCGCGTCGTACGCCGTCGCAAACAGCTCCTTGATGCCCGAGTTGGGGTGCTCGCCGTATGTGCTCTGGCCCGCGCCGACGATTGCGACGTCGCGCATTAGTCACCACCGCCCGTGTAGATGCCGTCGGGGTCGAGTTCCTCGCGGATGAGCCGAATCTCGTCTTCGTCGGGCGTCGACGTCTCCGTCACGTCGTCGGCGAAGCGGAGCTCCCAGCCCGTCGCCTCCTGAACCTCCTCGCGGGTGACGCCGGGGTGGAGCGTCTCGACGTACATCTCGCCCGACTCGTCGAACTCCATGACCGCCTTGTCCGTGATAACCGTCTCGGGCCCACCTCGCAGACCGAGGTCCTCGCGGCCCTCGCGGCCGCCAACGTACCCCGGAGAGGTGACGAAGTCGACCTCCTCAGGGAACCGTCGCGCCTGATGGGGGGCAATGACGAGCGTCCGCTTGGCATTGCTCGCGATTTCACAGGCCCCACCACTGCCGGGCAGTCTGACCTTGGGGTCGTCGTAGTCGCCGATGACCGTCGAGTTGATGTTGCCCCGCTTGTCGATCTGCGCGCCGCCGAGGAAGCCGACGTCGATGCGACCGGCCTGGAGGTATCGACCGAACCCCTCGTACATCGGGACGATGCTACGGGCGCCCGTCGCGAGGACGGGGTCGCCGATGGAGAGCGGGAGCGCGTCCGGGTCCGAGTCGACCGTCCCCGACTCGTACACCATCTCGAGGTCCGGCGCGTGCGTCTGTTTCGCGAGGTTACACGCGAGATTCGGGACACCGACGCCGACGAGGACGGTGTCGTCGTTCCGCAGTTCGAGCGCGGCGCGGGTGATCATCAGTTCCGTGTCGGTGTACTCGGGGTCAGTGTCTGCGTAGTCAGAGTCGCTCATGCGTATCGCCCCACGTCGATGGGTTCGGCGTAGTCGTGAGTCGGTTCGAGGTTGAGAAGGCGGTTGACGCCGAGTTTCTCGACGTACTCGCGGCGGTTCTCGACGGCGTGGACCCACTCGTCGAGCCAGGCGAGCGTCGATTCGTGGGACTCAGAGACCTCCTCCCACTTGAGGTAGGCCTGGTTGTCGCGGCCGTAGTACCCCTGTGTGTAGGAAGGGTGCGAGCCGTAGGGTTCCTCGACGACGTAGTCGACGACCGTGCCGGGAATTTCGGTGCGGTTGGGGTCGCTGCGGAGGGTTTCGGTGTCGACGATCTCCTCGGCGCTGAGGACGACGGTGTCGGCGGCGAAGGCGGCATCTGTGACGTCGCCGGTGATGCCCCAGAGATGGGCGTCCCCCTCTGGACTGGCCCGCTGGGCCCGAACGATAGCAACGTCGGGGGTCAGCGGGGGGACGACGGCCACCTCGTCGTCGGGGTCGTAGGGATTCTGGACGGTCCGGATGTGGTCGTTATGGTCAGGGAGACTCGACCCGAGGAACGTTCGAACCGGGACGAACGGCATGTCTCGCGCGCCTGCGAAGAGACGCGAGACGAGACCGAAGTGGGAGTACTCGTCGATCTCGATTTCGTTCGGGACGCCGTCCTCGACGGCGCGGCGGAACGCGCGGAGACTGCCGACGCCGGGGTTGCCTGCCCACGAGAAGGTGACCGCCGAGGCACAGCCGGCGGCGATCATCTGATCGAAGACGAGGTCAGGCGTCGCGCGGATGAGATGCAAGTCCTCGTAGCCCTGTCTGATGATCTCGTGACCGGCGGCGAAGGGGATTAGGTGGGTAAAGCCCCCGAGGTAGACGCTGTCGCCCTCCTCGACGGAGTCTGAGATGGCTGTAGTCAAGTCTGCTTTTTTCGTCATCGTTTGCCACTTGGCGATAGTCCTATTTTTATCTTCTCACGGACGGGGGCGAATTCGCTTCTATCTGTCCTCATACCTGCTCCCCTTACACAGTAGTTTTCTCAGTTCCCGTCTTGAGAGGTGTCGGGAACTTGGTCGGTGATATTCTGGCTCTCTTCGCTTCTAGTGTTGCGACACTGTCGGTTTCCCTCGTCAATGGGGCCGAGTCCTGCCGCTTGTCTCCTAAGAGACACACCACAGACAATATCGTTTCCTACTATCGAATGTATAATTCTTATTGGCGAACAGATGTGGGAACAGGCCCCTTATCAGAGAGAGTTCTGTTCTCCCAGAAACCGCTTTCACCAAACCCGCCCACTCAAATTGCCTCCTCGAATGATGCGAAATCTCCTCCTGACGAGTTTCTCATCAGCGAACAAAAGTGGAAACGCAGCCGGAGGGAGTGAAAAGACCCGGGAGACGGGGAGACTCATCAGATCTCGAGCGGTTCTACCTCGAATACACTCCCAGGCGGAAAGCGACCTTGTGTCCCACCTACACATATTCCATTACACTACTAAAATTGTAAGCTATAGAGCTGTCAGCGACAAAAGAAGGTGTCACAGTAAGTCTGTTCTAAGGGGCTACCGAGAGATTACCACTCAAATCGGTCGACCCCTCGCTCAAAGTAATGGAGGAACATAGCGACTCTACGTCCGAAAATTAGAAATGTCTCTTACTGAATCGCGTGTTCTAGCCTGTTCGCCATCAAGAAACAATTTTTCCAATAGACTCACACAGTGAACTACCCCACCCTACCGCTCGCCTGACGGTTCGCGCTTGAGGGTGGGGCTTCCTGCTTCGATGACGCGCTTTGCAGGAACCGAAATGGTTCCCGTAGGGAGCGCAGTCTCCACAGGCGTTGCTTCGGAGCGTCCCGCTCCTAACTGCTTGATACCGCGAGAGAGAATATTCCACGCCGCGTTCCAGTCCCTATCAGCGGTGAAGCCACACGACGGACAGGAGTGTTCGCGGACCCACAATGGCTTGTCGCTTTTCACTCCACACGCGGCACACTCTTTGGTCGTATTCCGTGGGTCAACCGAGATGAAGTGTGTTCCTTCTCGTTCGCACTTGTATTCGAGCATCCGAAGAAAAGTACCCCATGCGGCGGATGCTCTGTTACGCGAGTTTGAGTTGAACTGCATCATCCCCTTCACGTTCAGGTCTTCGACCGCTACGAGGTCGTACTCCTGAGCGTAGTAGTTCGAGAGTTTGTGCAAGAAGTCGCGGCGCTTCCGTCGGAGGTCGGCGTGACACTCTGCAACGCGCCGTCGTTGCTTCTCGTAGTTGTTCGACCCGTGCTGTTTGCGCGAAAGTTTCCGTTGCTCGCGCTCCAACCGTTCGCGCTCGTCGGAGAGGTCAAGCGACCCGACCACCGTGCCGTCCGTATCGTGGGCGTACTTAAGAATCCCTACGTCGATGCCGACGCACTTCTCAGGGTTCTCAGGCGGTTCAGGCGGTTCTCGGTCCATTTGGACGCCGAACGTGGCGAACCACTCGCCCGTCGGCTCCTTCTTGACTGTGACTTGTTTGAGTTTGGCGTCATCGGGGATGGCGCGGTGGAGCCGTATCGGGATGTCCGCGAGTTTCGAGAGTGACAGGACAGTCTGACCGCCCTTCTTGTCGAGCTTGAAGCCAGACTGACTGTACGTGAAACTTCGGAACTCCCGTGGCGGCTTCCACTTGAGTTGACCGACGCCGTAGCCGTTTTCTTTGAGCTTTGAGAGTCCTTTGAGGTTGTCGAACAGCCGTTCCACAACGGTTTGGAGAACCTTCGAATACACGTCAGAGAGACCGTCCCACCACGCCTTGAGGTCAGGAAGTTCCGACCGAAGCGTGGTCATGGACGGCAGTTCGCCGTGTTCGTCTTGGTACTCGTCGAGGCGGTAGAGTGTGTGGTTGTAGAGTTGCCTACAAATGTCTCGGTGTCGGTCCAACTCCTCATGGTGGGCGTCGGACGGCTTGAGACGGTATTTGTAGGCGTAGTACATCCGTTACTCTCGTTCCTCAATTAGCTCGTCCAACTGCTCTCGAACGAACGACGAGAGATTGAGGTGTTGGTCCTCAATCCACTCGTCTTGGTCCTCCCGAATGGTGATTGTCTTCCGTTTCACTGTAATGCACACCATGCACGTTTTGCGTATAATAGCTTCGATTGCGTGGGCCTGTGGACCGAGTGCCGAACGTGTATGAGAAAACGTGCGGCGCTGTATCCCCTCCCTACTCGCTCCCTCCGGTCGCTCCTTGAGGGAGGGGGCTTAGCGCCTACTTTCAGCTAAAGCGAGTGTGAAATGTGTGACGGACAGGAAGGTGCGGCTTCGCGAGTGGTTTTAGAACCAAGGGCCTAACCGGGTTAACCGGGTTCCTTGGGAAGGGCCAATTCCGGGAATTCCGGGAATTGGGTTAACCAAGGGCCTTAAC
>NZ_WPCD01000129.1:0-10515 GCF_009741955.1 Halogeometricum sp. CBA1124
ACGACGACTTCGTCTCCGTCACCACCTCGAACCCGGTGGACCTCCTGAACCGCCACCTGTACGAGGCGGGCGACCGCGACCGACACAAGGTCGTCGGCTTCGGCGGCCGACTCGACTCGGCGCGCTTCCGCTACGTCCTCAGCCAGCGCTTCGACGTGCCCGTGAAGAACGTCGAGGCGACCATCCTCGGCGAACACGGCGACGCGCAGGTGCCCGTGTTCTCGAAGGTCCGCGTCGACGGCGCGGACCCCGAGTTCACCGCCGACGAACGCGAGGAGATTCTCTCGGACCTGCAGGAGTCCGCGATGGACGTCATCTCCCGGAAGGGGGCGACCCAGTGGGGGCCCGCGACGGGCGTCGCCCACATGGTCGAGGCCATCCTGAACGACACGGGCGAAGTCCTGCCGGGGTCGCTCGCACTCGACGGCGAGTACGGCTACGAGGACACCGCGTTCGGCGTCCCGGTCAAACTCGGCTCCGACGGCATCGAGGAAGTCGTCGAGTGGGACCTGGACGACTACGAACGGGACCTGATGGACGACGCCGCGGAGAAGCTCCGCGACCAGTACGACAAAATCGCGTAAGCCGGAACGTGCGCCGTCAGTCGCGGCGGCGCACCGCAGATACGGAGACACCTCACTTTTGCGCACGACGGTCCGACACGGAGCCGCGGCCACGAGACGCTCCCTGCCTCATCGGAAGGGTGACGCGGGCCGCCCGAACTCGCTTCTCCCTCCGTCTCCCGTCCGCGCCCGCGCGGCGACTCAGTCGGTGACGACGCTCGCCGCCGCCGGAATCGCGTCCGCGACGCCGCCCGCGACGCCGTAGCACGCCAACGCGTGGGCCCGCGGGTTGTGGTCGGCGACGCCGTCCTCCTCGACGAGGAACCGGTCGCCCTTCGAGAGGTACAGGAGGGCCCGACGCAGGAGACAGCGCTCGAAGACGTCGCCCGTCGAGGCGACTCGGTACGCGCGCTGGACCGCCCGCCGTTTCGTCTCGAACAGCAGTCCACCGGGGACGGACGACTCCTCCGCCACCCGTTCGACCGCCGCCCGTCCGGTGTCGAACCCCGCGAACTCGGCGACGGCCTCGGCGAGGCGCACCGTCTCCAGTCCGTGCAGGCCGTCCTGATGCGCCCAGTCGGCGTCGTCGAGGCTGTTCTCGCCCGGTCGGAGCGTCAGCACCCGGTTCAGCGCCGTCGCCCGCGGCGGCGGCGACGCGGCGTCTTCGGCGACGCGCCGGGCGCGGTACCACTCGTGGTCGTGCGACGCGCCGGCCGTCCGGTCGCGGTACGTCTCGCGGGCCGACGCGAGGTCCAGCGACGCCGCGTCGTCCAGCGTGCTCCGGAAGGTTCGGTAGAACTGCCGGGCGTCGCTCAGGTAGCGAACCGACCGCTCGTGGTTCCGGACGGCGCGCGCGAGCGCTCGTTCGCGGACCGCCTCGTCCAGTTCCGCCAGTTCGTCGCGGTCCACCTCGGCGTTCCCGCCGGCGACCATCGCCACGTGGAGCCACGACTCCACGAGTTCGACCCACGCCACGGCCGTCGCCGGGTCGTCGCCCGCGTAGCGAATCGTCTCGCGCAGGTCGGCGATGCCGGGTGCGGGACCGACGGTCGCGGGCGAGTCGTCGCCGCCGACGCGCACGTCGTCCAGTGCGGCCGCCGCGGCACCGAACGTCTCCGCGACGTACGTGACGTGATACCGCACTTCGTTCACGGTGTCGAACGTCGGTGGCGTCCGTCCGTCGAGGAACTCGCGGGCCGAGTCGAGGTAGCCGGGGTCGACGGAGAGTCTGGTGTCCTCGAACGCGCCGGCCTCCGCGGCGCGTTCGACAATCGGCGCGCCCCGGTCGAGGAGGCTTCGGAGGTGTCCGACGGCGGCGTCGCGGTGCGACTCGCGGACGTGCGCCACGTCGCTGTACGCCGCGCCGTTCGGCGACGGGAGTGCGGACGTGCCGACGGCGGCGCACCCGGCGAGGGCGGCGACGCCGGCGACGGCGCCGCCGCGGAGGAGGGACCGGCGCGAGAGGGAGGGACCGTTCACGCGAGACGATTGTCAGGTTCGGACTAAATATCTTCTACCCGGTGGCCGACGCGCGGGCGCGTCCCCGTCAGAGAATCAGTCGGCCGGTAACTCCGCGTCGCTCGGGGTTAACGGCCCGTTACCCGTCCGATATGCTGCGCGTAGTTAGGCGTGCGCACGCCCTCGTCGGGAACCATGAGCGCAGACGTGTACCGGTACGACGTGGGGGACGGCGTCGCCCTGTTCGACCTCACGGAGTTCGAAGCCAGCGGCGGCGTCCTCCTCGAAGAGTTCTTCGAGACGGTCCAGAACGTCCTCTCGCGGCCCGACGTGAGCGCGTCGGTGTTCGTGTTGAGCGAGTCGGGCGGCATCAGCAAGTGGTTCTTCGAGCGCTTCGACTCGCTGGCCGCCCGCATGGAGTCGCTCGGCGTCTCGCGCGCCGCCTTCGTCGGGCCGCCGGCGAAACAGGTGGCGCTCCGGGGGCGTCTCCGCGGGACGAACGTCGTCGTCGAGACGCCGGAGACGCCGCAGGAGGCGGTGGACTGGGCGCGCGCCTGAAAAAGAGCGATTCGGCGTCGGTTCGGAGCCGATTCGGAACCGACTCGGAACCGATTCGGGCGGTTCGGCGTCGGTTCGGGGTTGACGCGTCCGTCTCGGTGTCGGTGGTGTCGTCACCGGCGGCGTCGTCACCGGAGCCGTCGTCACCGGCGCGTCGTCGTTCTCGGTGGCCTCCTCGCGCGTTATCTCGTACTGGAAGCCGATGGTGTTCTCCGGCGTCACTCGGAGCGTCCACTCGCCGGCGGCCGGTTCGGCGACGCGGTAGACGAACTCGGAGTGACCGCCGCTGACGGCGTACTCGCCGTCGGTCCGGCGCGCGGCGACCGTTCGCCGCTCAGGTCGACGGACCCGCTGTCGGTGACGCGGACGCGTTCGGCCTCGACGACGTCGCCGTCGGGCCCGACGAACTCGACGTCGAAGCCGGCCTCTTCGGCGTCCGTCGCGCCGTAGTAGCGGTTCGGCGACAGCGTGAGCGTCAGGTTCTCCGTCTCCTCGCTCACCGCGAAGTGCGTCTCGAACGCCTGCGAGGGCTGCTTCCAGACGACGAAGTTGGCGCGGACGCGCTGCCAGTGGGTGTCGCCCTCGGGGCGGTTCGGGTCCTTCAGGCCGAGGTTTATCTCGGCGTCGTACCGGCCGCGGTCGGCCTCCTCGGGCGGGGAGACGGTTATCGAGACGGTGGCCGTCTCACCGGCGGCGACCTGATTCGGGCTGTCGATGTCTATCCAGGAGGGGTTGATCTGGTTCGGACAGTGACCGCTGCAGCGCCGGCGTTCGGTCTTCACCTCGGGGCTCAGCGGCACGGCGCTGTCGCCGGTGTTCTCGACGACGAGTTCGCGGGTGAAGCTCTCGCCGGCTTCGACCTGTCCGTGGACGTAGGTGTCCGAGCGAATCGTCACCGTCGGTTCGCGCCACACCTCGGCCGAGACGTGGGCGGCGTGGAGCGGTCTGGGCGGCCGACCGGGGTACGTCACCGTCTCGTCGGTGAACGCGACCAGCCCGCGGTAGTTCGCGGTTTCGGCGTCCGCGGGAATCTCGACCGTGACGGCGTACTCGGCCGTCTCGCCGGGGTCGATGCTGGACGGTCCGTCGATGGACACCCACTCGTCTTCCAGCGGGAACTCCGTCATCGGTCCGGCGAACAGGTGCGGGTCGACCGTGACGGCCTCGGACTCGCCGTTCTTCACGGTGACCGTGTATTCGAGGCTCTCGCCGGGCTTGGCGTCCCGATAGCTGTCGTCGGTGTCGATGTAGAGGCGGGTGTAGTTGGCTCGCGCTTCCTCTCGGGCGTTCTCGGTCGCAGTCGCGTTCGCGGCGGGGTTCGCTTCGCTCGCGTCGCCGGCCGGGGTGACGGCGGCCGCCGCCGGGAGCGCGCTCAGCACGACAAGTGCGACCAGTAGCAGGTTGAGTCGTCGTTTCATGGATGCCGTAGCCACGGCTCGTCGTCTCGGCCAAGCGGTGGAGGGCTTGGAGCGGGCGGAGCGGGGGCTACGTTCGGAGACATGTCGGTTCGTATTAAATATCTTCTGTCACGTCCGTCGGGGATTCGTCGCTACCACCCGCTCCCGCGCTTCACTCGCCGCCCGACAGTCGCCGCTGGAGTTCCGCCGCCGTCTTCTCGCCGACGCCGGGCACGTCCGTCAGGTCCGCCGTCGTCGCCGCCCGCACGTTCTCGACGCTGCCGAACCGCCGCAGGAGGGCGCGCCGCGTCTTCTCGCCGATACCGGGCACGTCGTCCAGCACGGTCCGCACGTCGTCGCGGAGCGTCTGGTGGTACTGGACGGCGAAGCGGTGCGCCTCGTCGCGGACGCGTTGCAGGACGTGCAGGTGCGGGGCGTCCGACGGCCAGTCGTACACGCCGTCGGGCGTGATCACCAGTTCCTCGTCTTTCGCGAGGGCGACGGCGGGGACGTCCCAGCCGACTTCGCTCAGGGCGTCCGTCGCCGCCCGGAGTTGCCCGTCGCCGCCGTCGACGAGCAGGAGGTCCGGGTCCGGCCTGTCGTCGCGCCCCTCGACGGCGCGTTCGGCGCGCCAGCGAATCACGCCCGCATGTTGTCGTAGTCGTCGTTGCGCTCGGGCAGTTTCTTCCGGCGGTAGTCGGCCTTCTCGGCGTCGCCCTCGACGAAGCAGACGTCGCTGCCGACGACGGCCTTCCCCTGCGCGTGGCTCACGTCGAACCCCTCGATGCGCGCGGGTCGAGCGATGCCGAGTCGCTCCCCGAGTGCGGCGAGGCCGTCGTCCCGCGTCGGCCCGCGGCGGGCGTTCTTCAGCGCCAAGTCGACCAGTTTCGCCTCCCGGCCCGCGCCGGGGACGCCGACGCGCACGCCCTCGACGTTCAGCCACTCCACCACGTCGTCGTCGTCCGGCCGTTCCGACAGGAGGACGGCGTCGGGCAACTCCCGTTCGGCGTAGTACTGGGTCAGAAACGCCGACAGGACGGCCGCCGACCGCTCGCCGCCCTCGGGCGCGTCGAGGCGGTGGCGCGACCGGTCGACGAGTTGGCCGCGTTCGCTGTGCAGGCGCGCGACGGTGGCCGCGTCGCCCTCGATGGCGACGCCGAGAACGTCCACCGCGCGTTCGTCCGACTGCGACGCGACGGCTTCCTCGCCCGCGCCGTGGAACGACTCGACTGCTTCGAGTCTGTCGCGGGTGTTCGCCGCGCGCTCGAAGTTCTCCGCCTGCGCCGCCGCCTCCATCTCCCGCCGGAGGGGGTCCGCCAGCACGCCCGTCTCGCCCTCGAAGAACCGCACGACGCTCTCCACGTCGTCGCGGTACGCGTCCTCGGAGATTTCGCCCGTGCAGGGGGCGGTACACAGCCCCATCTCGTAGTCGAGACAGGGTCGGTCCCGGTTGGCGTACTTGTGGTCCGTACACCCGCGGACGCCGTACGTCTCGCGGAGCGCCTTCACCACCGTCTCGACGCGCCCCTTGTCGGTGTACGGGCCGAACACGTCGCGCCCTCCTCGGGGTCGCGCGTCACCTCGATTCGGGGGACGGCGTGGTCGGTGAGTTGGACCAGCGGGTAGGACTTGTCGTCCTTCAGGCGGACGTTGTACCGGGGTTGGTGTCGCTTGACGAGGTTCGCTTCGAGGAGGAGTGCCTGCGTCTCCGTGTCCGTGACGGCGAAGTCGATGGCCCCCGCGCGTTCGACCATCTGCCGGATGCGTTCGCCCCGCGGGTCGGCGTAGGACCTGACCCGCGCGCGGATGTCGACGGCCTTCCCGACGTAGAGGACGGTGTCGCCGTCGAGGAACTGGTAGACGCCGGGGCCCGTCGGCAGGTCGGCCGCGCGTTCGCGAACGTCGCTCGCGTCCATCACACGGGGTACTGGCCCGACGGGCTTGAGGCTGACGCGCGGCGGTCAGCAGTCGTCGTCTCGCTCGGGGGAGACGGCGCGACGCGCGGCCGAGGGGCGCAACTCGCCGTCGAACGCCTCGACGTCGCTCGCCAGACTGGTCTCGAACGCGCACGCGGCGCACTCGGCGGACCGTCCCAGTTCGGTCACGCCGTACCGGTCGTCACCGGTTCGGTCCACCAGTCCGCCGGCCACCAGTTTCGGCAGGTGGACGTGGCCGAGCGAGATGGCCACCTCGTTCACGGCCGTCTCGCTCGCCGCCTCGGCGTCCCGGCCGTCTCGCTCGCCGCCTCGGCGTCCCGGCCGTCCCGACGAACTGCGATTCGCCGCGCGAGTTCCTCTCTGACGAGCGGGGTCTCTGCGTCGATTAGGGCCCCGAGCGCCAGACGCCGTCGCTCGGACGACAGCAGTTCGTACAGCGTATTCAAGGCTTCCGTCCCCATCTCTATGGTGTCAACTGAACTAGTAGTAGATAACGTTTACTCACGACGAATCTCCGTTTGACACCCGAAGACAGGTCCCGTCGGTAGCTACAAACGTCCGCTGACCGAGGCGACGGTATGAGCGACTCGGACACCGACGCGGCGGAGACGGTTCGCTGTTGGCTGGTCGAACGGACGTACACCGACCGCGGCCTCATCGACCTCGTGTACGCGACGCCGGACGGCGGGCGCGTGCGGCGCAAGCAGATATCCGCGACCATCATGCGCCAACGCGACGTGGAGACCACCGCCGCGACGGCGGTGGCGGCGTCGGACCTCGAACCAGTCGACGACGAGGCGACGCGCGACCGCTACCGGGAGGAGGTCGAACGCGTCCGGGCGGCGCACGCGCCCGACGACGAACTCTGACCGACCGCACCGCCGGCCGGCGGGTCGTCAGTCTCAGGCTTGATTCTCGCACCAAACACTTTATCCCGGAACCTGACTACCCACGCCCATGGCCGCCATCGAACTCGACGCGGTGACAAAGCGGTTCGAGGAGGGTGGGAGACTCTCACGCCTCGTCGACGCCGCCCGGGACGCCGAGCGTTCCGACGACGTTACCGCGGTCAGGGACCTCTCGCTGACGGTCGAGGAAGGCGAAGTGTTCGGTTTCCTCGGTCCGAACGGAGCGGGGAAGTCCACGACCATCAACATGCTCCTCGACTTCGTTCGCCCGACGGCAGGAACGATACGCGTCCTCGGTTTCGACGCCCACGACCAGAGCGTCGAGGTCCGCGCTCGAACCGGTGTCCTCCCCGAAGGATTCGACGTGTACGACCGCCTCACCGGCCGCGAACACGTGGCGTTCGCCGCCGAGTCGAAGGGACTCGACGACGCCGACGCGGCGGTCGAAACCGCCCTCGACCGGGTCGGACTCGCCGACGCCGCCGGCCGGAAGGCCGGGGGCTACTCGAAGGGGATGCGCCAACGCCTCGCCCTCGCGATGGCTCTCGTCGGCGACCCGGACCTCCTCGTCCTCGACGAACCCTCCAGCGGACTCGACCCCGCGGGGGCCAAGGAGATGCGCGACATCGTCGCCGAGGAGGCCGAACGCGGCACGACGGTGTTCTTCTCCAGCCACATCCTCGAACAGGTCGAGGCGGTCTGTGACCGCGTCGGCATCATGCGCGAGGGCGAACTCGTCGCCGTCGACACCATCGATAGCCTGCGCGCGAAGTCCGACGCCGACTCGACGCTCTCGGTCAGCGTCGCGGGCGACGTCGCCGCCGTCGACGCCGACGCTCTGACCGCTCTCGACGGCGTCCACTCAGTCGCCGTCGAGGCCGAAGACGACGCACTCGTCGTCTCCTGCGCCGGCGACGCCAAGACGGCCGTCATCGCCGAACTGGAGTCGCAGGGGCTAGAGGTGACCGACTTCGAGACCCGCGAGGCGTCGCTGGAGGACCTGTTCCTCTCGTACACCGGTCACGACGCGGCCGAGGACGACGCGGCCGACGAGTCGGACGACGAGGCGGAGGTGCGCGCATGACGTGGCAAGCGGTCGCCCGCAAGGAGTTCGACGACGCGATTCGCTCGCGGTGGCTCCACGGCGCGACGGCCTTCTTCGTCCTGTTCGTCGGCGGCGCGGCGCTCTTGGCGTTCGGCTTCCTTCTGCCCGCCGAACTGAAGGACGCCTCGAACCTGTTCGGCTTCTTCGTCGACCTCGGCATCTTCAGCCTCTCGTTCCCCGGACTGCTCGCCCTCGTCCTCGGCTTCATCGCCCTCTCGACGTCGTACGGGTCGATAACCGAGGAGCGAGAGACGGGGACGATAAAGCTCGCCCTGTCGCTGCCGAACTCCCGCCGCGACCTCGTGGTCGGGAAACTGCTCGGCCGCGGCGCCGTCGTCGTCGCCGCCCTCCTCGCGGGCTTTCTGGTCGCGTTCGTCGTCCTCGTGGCCACCGGGACGGGCATCGGCTACGGCTCGTTCGTCCCGATGGTCGCGCTGACGGCGCTCCTGGCCATCGCGTTCGTCTCCGTCGGCCTCGGCATCTCCGCCGTCGCCGACTCGAACCGCGAGGCGACGCTGGCGACGCTGGGACTGTACCTCATCTTCGGCATCCTCTGGAAGCCCATCGCCGAGGGCATCCCGAAGCTCGTCAACTACGCGTTCGAGCAGGCCGGCGCCGGCGCACTGGAGAACGTCACGCGGGTGAAGATAGGGCTGTTCCTGAAGTACCTCAACCCGCTCCGGACGTACGAGACGCTGACGGCGCAGGTGTACTACGGCCCCGCCCGCGCCCGCCTCGTCGGGGCGACGACGGGCGAGCAGATAGTCATCTCGCCGGTCCTCGAGGCGGGCGTGCCGGCGTACCTCTCCGGCGGCGCGATGATGACCATCCTGCTGGCGTGGATTATCGTCCCCACCGTCGTCGGCTACTACGTCTTCCAGCGCGAGGACCTCTGAGCGGGCGGCCGTCTCGTCTCGTCGGTTATCGTCCTCGAACCGCCGAGCGAACGCGTCGTCGTCGCTCCGGCCCATCGTCGCCCCGACTCGCCGTCGCCGCTCACGCCGGCGGGTAGTCGATTCCCTTCTCCGCCAGCAACGCGGCGAACTCGTCCTCGTCCAGCACCGGCACGTCGTTCGCGTCGGCGTCGTCGCGCTTGGACTGCCCGGGGTCCTCGCCGGCGACGAGGTAGTCGGTGTTACCGGAGACGCTGGACGTGGCGTTCGCGCCGTGGGACTGTACGAGTTCCTGCGCCTCGCTCCGCGTCACCGACAGCGACCCGGTGAAGACGAACGTGAGGCCGTCGAGTTCGTCGCCGCCCGCCGTCGCCTCCGTCTCGGGTTCGACGCCGAGCGACCGCAGTTCCGCGACGGCCTCGCGGTTCCGTTCGTTGGCGAAGAACTCGCGAATCCGCTCGGCGACGGTCGGCCCCACGTCGTCGACGGCCTCCAGTTCCTCCGTGGAGGCGTCCATCACGGCGTCGAGCGTACCGACGCGCGGGCGAGGTTGCGCGCAGTCGCCCCGCCGACGTCGGGGACGCCGAGGCCGACGAGGAAGTTCGACAGCGAGGGCGACGTCGCCGCCTCTATCTCGCGCACGAGGTTGTCCGCGCTCGTCTCGCCCCAGCCCTCCAGTTCCGCGAGTTCGTCGCGTTCGAGGCGGTAGAGGTCCGGCAGGCGCTCGACGAGGCCGGCGTCGACCAACTGCTCGACGCGTTCGCCGCCGAGGCCCTCGATGTCGAGTGCGCCCCGCATCGCGTAGTGGTCGACGGCGCGCACCAGTTGCGCCTCGCAGGTCAGCCCGCCGGTACAGAACGCCAGCGGTCCCTCACGGTCGACCGGACTGCCGCAGACCGGGCACGCGTCGGGGAAGTCGAACGTCCCCGCCGAACGCTTCTCGACCACCTCCTCCACGTCGGGGATGACGTCGCCCGCGCGCTTGATTCGCACCTCGTCGCCGACGTTCACGCCCAGTCGCTCGATTTCGTCGGGGTTGTGTAGCGACGCCCGCGAGACGGTGACGCCGCCCACGTCGACGGGTTCCAACAGGGCGACGGGGGTGAGCCGACCCGTCCGCCCCACCTGCACCACCACGTCCGTCACCGTCGTCACCTCCGACCGGGCGGGGAACTTGTAGGCGAACGCCCACCGGACCGACCGACTCGTCTCGCCCAGTCGCTCGCGGTGGTCCCGCCGGTCCACCTTGACGACGGTGCCGTCTATCTCGTAGTTCAGGTCCTCCCGGTCGGCCATCAGGTCGTCGCGGTAGGCGACGGCGTCGTCGATGGTGTCGGCGGACGCCACGCGGTCGTTCGTCCGCAACCCCCACGTTTCCAGTCGAGACAGCGTCTCCGTCTGCGTGTCGGGCACCTCGCTGGCGTCGAGGACGTCGTAGAAGAAGCAGTCCAGCGGTCGCTCGGCGGTCACCGACGGGTCCAACTGCCTGAGGGTGCCGACGGCGGCGTTGCGCGGGTTGGCGAACGCGTCCTCGCCCGCCTCGGTTCGCTCGCGGTTCAACTCCCGGAACGCGTCCTTCGGCATGTACACCTCGCCGCGGACGGCGAGAAAGTCCGGGTGGTCGCCGCGGAGTCGCAGGGGGACCGAACGGATGGTCCGCACCTGTCGGGTCACGTCGTCGCCGCGTTCGCCGTCG
>NZ_WPCD01000034.1:0-23598 GCF_009741955.1 Halogeometricum sp. CBA1124
TAGCGCTATATGATATATTCAGTAGTGGTTTTCTCTTGAAATCTCGAATACTGGCGTTTCAGATGTTCTCTGTGGCGAATCAGGGTTGGGCAATTGCACTTTGTTTTAGTTCAATAAAGTCAAGTGGATAGCACGGGGGTCGGCGCTGTCTCCTCGTGGCTCACGCTTCGAGGCGCGCGTCGCCGCTCGTGGACCGAATTCGGCTGCGGCGTCTGGCTCCGCTCCCAAAGCGAGGACGGCGAGCGTCCGTGTTCGAGCGCCGACCGACACTACTACGCGGCAGCGCCGCCAATCCAGACCCGAGATGAGCGAACAGGAGCGATTCCGGTCGGTCGTTCGCGGCGCACTCGAACGGGCGGACGCGGCGTTCGCCGAACTCTCGGACGACGACCGCCGGGCCGTCCCGACGGAGGACGCCGACTTCACGACCGCGTTCGACCGGTCGCTCACCGACCGCTTCGAGCAGTTCTTCGCCGACCAGTCGGCGCGGTACGCCGTCCTCACGGAGGAACAGACCGACGCGGCGACGGTCGACGCCGACTACCTCGCCATCGTCGACGAAGTCGACGGGACGGCAAACCTGGCGCACGGCGTCGGCGAACTGCCGTTCGGACCGGTCGTCGCCGTCTGCGACGACCCCGACCCGACCTTCGGCGACGTCGCCGCGATGGGATACCTCGTCCTCCCGACGGGCGACCTGTACGAGGCCTACCGCGGCGAGGGGGCCTTCCTCACGAGAGGGTGGGCCGCCGACGGCGACGACCGGCGGACGCGCCTCGAGACGACGGGTCGAACGTCCGCGGACGGGACGCCGCCCAACGTTCTCGTCGACCAGTACATGCTCGCGGAGCGACCGGAACTCGCGTCCGTGCTTTGGCGTCTGGGCTACCCCGGCGACTACCGGAGCCTCGGACACCACTCGGCGCTCGTCGCCCGCGGGGCGTACGACGTCGCCGTCTCCGGCGACTACTGTCACCTCCACGAGGGCAAGCGGGCGACGGCCGAGGAACTCGCCGGCGCGTTCCGTCTCGTGAGGGAGGCGGGCGGCACCGTCACCGACTGGAACGGCGACTCGCTTCGGACCCAACGAATCGGGTTCGCCGACGGAAAACCGCACGACGTCGTCGTCGCGGCGTCGGAGGCGCTGGCGTCCGATGTCGCCGGGCGGTTGTCGAACGTTCCGACGTCGGGAGGGCGTCGCTGACCGGGTCGACGAATCGCGACCTGCCGCACACGACCCGGCCGACCGACCGTCGAGTCGACTCTTCATCCATTCGGTTGACAGGTCGGCGGGACCGACTGTCGCCGCCACTCGAACCAGCGGACAGTTTGACCGGTGTTGTAACTGGACCGTACAGTCACACGAACTTAAGTTAAATCACCACGACTATTTCGAGAACTAATGTTATGTTATTCACATCCGGTCGAAGCCAGTCAGACGATGTTAGACCGTTGACGGAGGGGATCGACGGTTAGAAGAGTGATTACGACCTCGAATAAAATTACAATAGTAGTTTTGTAACGCTTTAGGGTATCTAGTAGATAGTACATAACGGGCGGGTGGCCGCCGTTGCCGAACACGTCGTTTCGTTCACAGGTGATTAATCCGCCCGACTGCGATGGTGACGGCGGTATCGGGAGCGAGAATGTCCGTATTCTGAACAGACGAGGGACGTGGCGGGCGTCGTTCTCGACCTGCTGCGGCGGTCTTACAGCGTTCGACGAGAGAGTGGCGTTTCAGACCCGGCCGTCAGCGGCGCGGGAGCGACCCCCCCGATCCCAATCTTTATTCTGAGTAGTGCTGTCTAGTTGGCACGAACCTCGATGGAATCGGTAGGAGTACCATGATGCCGACGGCCAGCATCGTCATCCTGACCAAGAACGCGGGCGAGCGGTTCGAAGGGGTCCTGCGGGGCGTCGAAGACCAGTCGTACGGCGGCGACGTCGAGAAGATCGTCGTCGACTCGGGGTCGAGCGACGGGACCGTCGAACGCGCGCGGTCGTTCGGGTGGGACGTCCACCACATCGACCCCGAGGAGTTCCACCACAGTAGACCCGGAATCTGGGGGCGGAGAAGGCGAGCGGCGACGTACTCGTCTACCTCACGCACGACGCGACGCCCAAGACCGACCACTGGCTCGAACGGCTCGTCGATCCGATCGTCTCCGACGGGGTCGCAGTCTCGTACGGGCGGCAGGTCGCCTACCCCGACGCCAAGCCCATGGACGAGTTCTTCTACTCGAACTTCTACCCCGACGAGGAGCGCGTACTGACGCCGGACGACGCGACCGACCCCCGCCGATTCTATCTCCAGAACGTGTTCGTCTCCGACGTCAGCGCCGCCATCGACCGAGCGGTGTGGGAGCGACTCCGGTTCCGGGGGTCCGTCCCGATGTCCGAAGACAAGGACTTCGCGCTTCGGGCGCTCCGGGACGGCGAGACGCTCGTCTACTCCCCCGACGCGGAGGTGTACCACTCGCACGACTACGACCTCCATGCGAACCTCGACGCCGGTACCGGGACGGACTGGCCTACGCGAGAATCGCCTCGGAGGGCACCGACGAGTTCGTCTCCGACGGGTTCGACTACGTCGTCGACGAGCTACGGTTCCTGCTCGCGAACGGCTACGCCCGGTGGGTGCCGTACGCTCTCGCCTACGACGCCGCCCACTTCGTCGGGTTTCAGGCCGGAAAACAGCTCGGTCGACTCCCGTCTCCGTTATCGAACCGCAAATGACGCCAGCACACAGCACGCGGCAGAACGTCGGTATCGTCGTCCAGGACAACTACCCGCTCGACAGGGACGTTCGGACCAGAAAGATGGCGAAGTCGCTGACCGGAGCGGGGGAGACTGTGTCCATCTTCGCGCGGAACTCGCTCGACGACCCCGATTTGGGGGCGATTCGGGACGAACACCCACCGCGCAGCGAAGACATCGGCTACGCGCAGGTGTACCGGTTCTCGTGGCTGCTCTCGACGTGGCTGTTTCCGCTCGTCACCGCGAAGCTTCCGGTGAACCCCTTCTGGATGCTGTGGCTCGCGTTCCGATTCCGAGATGCGGACCTCGACGCCGTCGTCGCCTGCGACGTCAGGGCGGCTCTCCCGGCCATCGCCGCGGCCAAGCTGAACGGTTTGCCGGTCGTCCTCGACCTGCGCGAGAACTTCGCCGAACTCGCGCGAATCAAACCGGTCGAGAGCCCGCTCGACCACCTCGCGCTGAACGTGCCGCTGGTCTCGGCTATCGAACGGCTGTCGGTCGGACTGGCCGACCACGTCTGGGTCGTGACCCGCGAACGGAAGGACGCGCTCGTCGCGGACGGCTTCTCCCCGTCGAAACTCAGCGTCGTCAGCAACACGCCGCTCCGCAGCGAAATCGAGGAGTTCGCCGATCGCGTCGACGACGAGACGACGCGGTTCGACTGGTCGGCGTTCACGCTCGTCTACGTCGGGTCGATAAACCGGTTCCGCGGACTGGACCTGATACTCGAAGGGGTGGCCCACGCGAACCGGGGCGAGGGCGAGCCGGTACACCTCGCGGTCGCCGGCGACGGCCCGGACAGAGAGCGTCTCGAACGTCTGAGCGAGGAACTCGGTATCGAAGACGAAGTCCACTTCGTCGGGTGGATAGACCCCGAGGCGGTGCCGTCGTTCCTCGACGCCGGCGACGTCGGCGTCATCCCGCACGTCGTCAACCGCTACACGAACCAGACGGTCCCGAACAAGCTGTTCGACTACATGATGGCCGGGCTCCCCGTCCTGACGACGCCAGCCGACCCCATCGCCTGCGTCGTTCGGACGGTCGGGTGTGGACGCGTCCTGCCGCCGAACGCCGACGGCGCGGCGACGGCCGCCGTCGTCACCGAGATGCGAGACGCCGAGCTGCGCCGCCGGTGGGCGCAGAACGGGCGCGACGCCGTCGAGGAGTCGTACAGCTGGGAGACCGACGCGTCGAGATTCGGACGACGTTGCGCGACCGACTCCGTGCTCCGAGCGAACGAGACGCGGGCGTGTAGCGGGCGGAGAGTGACCGACCGTCTCCGTCGCCTCTCGGCGGTAGATTCTAAGGCCCTCGGACCGAGTTCGAATCCGATGGCGTCTCAGCGGCGAATGCGGGTCGTTCGAATGCAGACGGCGTGGATGCTGGCAGTCGTCGGTCTGCTCGTCGTCACGGAGTCGCTCTCGCTGGACCTGTTCTTTCTGTTCTCGGTCGTTGGGCTCCTCCTCGTGACCGAACTGACGACGTCGTTCTCGCTCACGCCGGACTGGCGACGGCGACTCCGCTGGGTGCTGGCCGCCGCCGTCGTCGCCTCCGCGTACCTCGTCGCCAATCGCATCCTCGCTATCCTCCCGGGAGGGATGCTGTAGCCGATGCGCTCCTCGTCTCCGCTCGACTCCCCGTGGGCCGTCCTCGTCGGGTTGACCGTCGTCATCCTCGCCGTGATGCTGTTCGCGGCCAGTACCTCGATGGCGTCGCTGAGCGTGTTCAACTCCGGGTGGGACGGGAGTTCTGCGCTCCAGTCGCAGGCCGAACAGGTCGGGTCCGGTAGCGAGATTGCGTTCGACGTGGCGGCGTACGACGCCGCGACGCCGAACCGGTCCGTCGCGCTCGTCCTCTCGCCGGAGACGCCGTACGAACAGGCCGAGGTCCGGACGATTCGCACGTTCGTCCGCGAGGGAGGGACGCTCGTCGTCGCCGAAGACTTCGGGCCGCACGGCGACGAGTTGCTCGCGGGGGTCGGCGCCAGCGCCCGCTTCGACGGCCGCACCCTCCGAGACGAGCGGTACAACTTCCGGTCGCCCGCCTTCCCCGTCGCGACGAACGGGTCGAACACGATGGTCACCGAGGCCGACACGGACCTCACCCTGAACCACGGGACTGCAGTCGTCCCGAATGGCGCGACCGTCGCACTCACCACGTCCGAGTTCGCGTACCTCGACGCGAACGGCAACGGTCGGCTGGACGGCGAGCGACTCCGCTCGTACCCCGTCGTCACCGTCGAACGGGTCGGTGAGGGCCGTGTCGTCGCCGTCGGCGACCCGAGCGCGTTCCTCAACGCGATGCTGGACCGTCCGGGCAACCTCGCGTTCGTTCGGGGCCTCCTGCGCGGGCAGTTCGTCCTCATGGACGTCTCGCACGCCGGAACCGCGCCGCCCGCCCTCGCGTACGGGCTGACCGTCGTCCGCGATTCGGCCTTGCTTCAGGCGACGTTCTGCGCGGCGGGCATCGCTGCGGTCCTGCTGCTGTCTCGTGCGTCCGCCGTCTGGTCGTGGGTCGTGCGCCGCCGCCGCGAGGAGCGGTCCGACGCCGTCGACCGGGAGGCGTTGCTCCGCCACCTCCGTCGGCGACACCCCGACTGGGACGAACGGCGCCTCCGTCGAATAATAGCAGATGTTATGTCAGACCGTACCGATGACACGGACGATGACGGACGTTGACCCCGAGTGGGTTCACGAGCAGATCCAGTCCGAAGTCGCGACGGTCATCGTCGGAAACGACGAGGTCGTCGAACGACTGTTGATAACGTTCCTGACCCGAGGACACGCGCTTCTGGAGGGAGTCCCCGGAGTCGCGAAGACGAGCATCGCGAACGCGTTCGCCCGAACGACGGGGCTGGGCTACAATCGGATCCAGATGACGCCGGACCTCCTCCCGGCGGACATCACCGGGACGCACATCTACCGGGACGCGACCGGGGAGTTCGAACTCCAGCGCGGTCCCGTCTTCTCGAACGTCGTCCTCGCCGACGAGATAAACCGCGCGACGCCGAAGACCCAGAGCGCGCTGCTGGAGGCGATGCAGGAGGGGCAGGTCACGATAGAGGGAGACACGCTCTCGCTCCCGTCGCCGTTCATGCTCATCGCCACCCAGAACCCCCTCGAGATGGAGGGCGTCTTCGAACTCCCGGAGGCACAGCGCGACCGCTTCCAGCTCAAACTCACCGTCGACCTGCCGTCGTCGGCCGAGGAGCAACGACTGCTCGACCGGTTCGACGCGAACCCCGAGTTGACCCCCGAGTCGCTGGAGCAGGTCGTGACGACGGAGGACCTGCTGGCCGCGCGCGAGTACGTCGACGGCGTGTACGTCGACCAGAAGATCAAAGACTACATTCTGTCCATCGTCGCCGCGACGCGGGAGTCGGACGCCGTGGAGTTCGGTGCCTCACCGCGGGCGGCGCTCACGTACATGAACGTGTCCAAGGCGCGGGCAGCGATTCGGGGGCGTGACTACGTCATCCCCGACGACGTGAACGACCTCGCGCAGCCCACCCTCGCCCACCGCCTCGTCGTGTCGGCCGACGCCGACCTCCGCGGTCGGACGACCGAGGACCTGGTCGCCGAGATACTCGACGCGGTCGACGCTCCCGGCGGGAGTTCCTCGCCGCCCCCGAGCCAGCGAACCGACGGCGAGTCCGGCGAAAGCCGGCCCCCGTCGGACGACCGGTAGTCGTCGGTTCGTCGCGGGTCCCCGTCACGGTCAGTGCGGACCGGGCTCGACCGCTGGCCGGTCACTCGCTCCACGACACCCTGACGATGGCGTCGGCGTCCCCCTCTCGCACGGGAACGACTTCGGCTTCCACCGGCGTGTCCAGACCGACGGCACAGCCGACCGCGAGGAACGACGGAACCGGGTGGTCGACGCGTTCGACGCCCTCCCAGACGGAGTCGGCGACTCTGAACGACAGCTGACCGTCGGACGAATCGGCGCCGCCTTCGACCCGCGAGGCGAGTTCGAGCGTCTCGGTGAGTCCGTCGCGCAGTTGCGGTACCAGCTCCTCGGGCGACGACGCGAGTGGTTCGGCCAGCGTCCGCTCGACTTCCCGCAGTAGCGCCGCACCCGTGGGTCGGAGCGAGACGCCCCGCTGCCGTTCCCGTTCGGCTATCACCAGCGGCGACTCGAGGGCCTCCGCCGAGGGGAGTTCGAAGTCGCCGTACTGCGGGACGAACAGGCGGGCACGCGCCGTCCCGTCCGTCGGGACGTACACTCGCGACTCGCTCAACCCGAGCTGGCGGACCAACGACGCCGTGGTCTCGGCGAACGCGCCGTACACCCGTTCCCCCGTCTCGCTGGCGATGACGTGGTCGGGAGTCACGTAGTACGTCAGTACCGCCGCGAACAGGCCCGTCACGCCGAGGGCGACGAGCAACTCGCGGAGCGGGGGGAAGACGACGGCGCCCGCGAGCGACAGCAGCGCGACGCCGACGAGTCCGCGTGCGGTGTTCCGGTAGTTCTCCCGCTGCTGTCGGCGGAGCTTCCGGTTCCGCGCTTTGAGTAGTTCCAGCTGCGCGACCAGCTCGTCGCGCGCGGCAGCGTCGTCGGCGTCGCGCTCCGTTCGGGCGCCGTCCGCCTCGATGGCTTCGCTCATCTGTCCTCCCCCGCTGTCAGCACGACGCCGACGCGTTCGAACCGGTGTATCGTGTACAGGAGCGCCCCACCGGCGACGACGACGAACGCAGCCCCGGCCGCCGTCGAGTTCATCTCGACGGCGACGACGCGAGAGAAGCCGAGGAGGCCGAACGCCGCCGCCGCGCTCATCCCCAGCGTCCGTCCCGGCGCGGGCGACCGACCGAACGACGCGAACAGCAGGACGAACAGTCCCCCCTCGACGAGCGCGAGGGTGGCGGCGTCCAGCCCGTTCGGAAACAGCAGGAGGAGCCCGGCGTGCGCGAGCGCGAACCCCATCGGTGGCGTCAGCACCAGCGTGCCGGCGGCGACCGCTACCCAGAGGGCGACGCCGTCGCCGCCGGCCGCCGCGCCGAGTGCGAGCAGGGCCGCGAGGAGCCCCAGTCCGGTACCGACGGACGCCGACGGCCACGCCCGAACCTCTGTCTCAGACATGTGCATGATGCGTTTCGTCTCCTGGATTGTAGCTCTACTGCTGCGTCTGCACCGACGAGAGGACGGTGTCGACCCTGTCGCCCGGACTTATCTCGTGTGCGTCGACTCGCGCGAGGCCGTCGAGCTTCCGCCTGTACGATTCGAACGCTCGATACCGCTCGTACGCCTCCTCGACGTCGTCGAGCGCGTCGGGGTCGAACAGGACCGTCGGCGTGAGAAACACGACGACCCTGTCGTTGACGCGGCGCGCTCGCTTCACGCTCTCGCGGGTCCGAGCGGGGTCGGACTCGTCGGTAAAGACGACGGTCCAGACCTGCCCGGACAGTCTCCGCGTGACGGCGTCGACCGCCGCCGAGAACGGGTCCTCCTCCGTGCGGCCGAACGCGACCCGGTCGTCGTCGACGAACGGCCGGATGGAGGCCCCGAACGACGTGTGGTCCTCTCGCAGTACCCGCGCTGCCCTCGGTCCCGCTTCGGGCGTGGCCAGACGGCCGCTCGAAGACGCCGACGCAGCGAACGCAGTCCCGTCGGCCGCCGGAACCGTCATCTGGTCGCGGACGAGCGCTCTGAGCGTCGCGTACCAGTCGCGGTTCGAGCGCGGGTCCCGAACCGTTCGCACGCCGTCCTCGTCGAACGCGAGGAGACCGACGGCGTCACGGTTCCCTTCGAGACTGTCAACGATGCTGAGCGCCACCTCGCGAGCGTAGTCGAGCTTCGTTCGCCCCGGTTCGCCGACCGTCATCTCCGGCCGTCGGTCGACGACGAGTTCGACCTGCTGGTCGGTGTGCGTCTCGAACTCCACGACGTGCGGGTCGCCGAGGCGTGCGGTGGCCCGCCAGTCTATCTGGTTCGCCGGGTCACTCGGCACGTACTCTCGGATACCTCTGTACACGAGACTGCTGATTCCGAGTTCCGAGCGGCGGTTGCTGTCGGACGCGCTGAACTCCGATCCGCGTCCCGTCCGGATGTCGGTCGGGCGAGGCGGCTCGACGGTCGCCGTCGCCGACTCGCCGCGCCGGAACGACTCCCCGAACAGGCCGAACTCGTCGGTGACGCGCACTTCGGGCGCGTCGAACTCCACGCGCCCCGCGACCGGACTCCGGAACGTCCCCGTCGTCTCCGTCCGTTCGGTCCCGGCCGACAACCGACACTCTCCTTCGTCGTCGTCGAGTCCGACGACCGACGGGGACGGCCGCGCGGAGACGGTCACGGGGAACGGCAGCGCTTCGACGGCGGACGCCGACAGCGTCACCCGGTACTGTTGGGTGGTGAACCCGCGCTCCGGCGAGACGGACTGCTCGATTCGCAGTCTGTCGTCGAGTCTGACGAGCGTCCACGCGAACGCGTACTGCGTCCCGACCAGCCACGCGCCGATGCCGACCGCTCCGACGAGGAGGAACGGTCGGTCGAATAGGACCGCCGTGACGGCGAGGAACACCGCGACACTCGCGAGTGTCCAGAACCGTCGCGTGACGTGCATGATGCGTGTCACGACTGCGGGGGAGTTCAATCTGCTGGTCGGAGGGAAAGTGTCTTTACGTCGTTACCTGTGTGTCTACACGTGCGCTCGACGCCGGCGGTGGTCCCGTTGCGATCGCGCTCGTCGCGCTCGTGCTCTGCTCGACGCTCGGCGTCGTGAGTGCGAGCGCGGCCCTTCCGACCGAGTCCGCGGCCGACCCGGTCGTCGTCGGGTCGCCGGAGGCGACACCGCTCGAACAACGCGCCACTCCGCGAAACGAGACCAACCAGACGACGCGACACGAGAATCCCGCCGGGGCAGACGAGCAGAGCGACCTCGATGCCGTGGCGACTCACCTCGAGTCCGCGCTCGCGACGCGACTCGACAACAGCACGCTCGAACTCAGTCAGCGTCAGTACGAACGCGCGCACTCGGTGGTCGGCGACGGATACGACGACCAACTGACGAAGTACGTCGACGTGGCCGGCCCGGCCGGCGTCGAAGGAAGCCAACGGTCGTTCCGCGAGGCGCGAGCGAACCAGCGCGAGTTGGTCGACGAGACACGAACCTACTGGCAGACGTACGACGACTACGAGGAGGCGAAGCGGTCGGGGAACGAACGGCGTGCCCGGCGACTCGCGAGGCAGTTGGACGAGACCGCCCGGAACGTCAGTCGAACGAGCAGCGACCTGCAGGAGAACTTCCGGACCATCCAGTCTCGGACGGACCTCGACCTGAACGCCTCCACCGACCGCGTCCGGGACGTGCGGCGCGACGTCGAGCGAGAACAGGACGCGATTCGGACGATCGAGTTCGCCGCGACGACGCTCGTCGCCGAGACGGACGACGAGCGAATCTCCTTCTCGGACCCGCTCGCGGTGCGGGGACGGATTCGGCTGGCCAACGGGTCGGCGCTCTCGAACGCGGCGGTCGAGATACGGGTCGCCAATCGGACGTCGACGGTGCGAACTGACGCCCGCGGACGCTTCGACCTCCGGTACCGGCCGACGACCGTTCCGCTGGAGACCCGGACTCTCACCGTCACGTACGTCCCCGACGAGGCGTCTCCGTACCGCTCCGCCAACGCGACGCTCTCGGTCCGTCTCGAACAGGTGACGCCGTCGGTCGTGTTCGTCGACTCGCCGTCGGTCACGCGGTACGGCGAGACGGTCGTCGTTCGAGGTCGAGTCGACGTCGAGACGGTTCCGGCTGGCGGCGTCCCGGTCGCAGTCCGACTCGGCGGCCTCTCGGTCGGGACGGCCGAGACGAACGAGTCGGGGACGTTCACCGTCCGGCGAGCACTCCCGGCGGAGGTCGCGACGGGGCGGCAGAACCTCACCGCGTCGATCGCGTTCCGGGACCGCGCTCTCGCCGCCACCTCTGCGACGGAGTCGGTCCGAATCGCGTCGACGGAGACGAACCTCTCGCTCTCCCTGTCGGGAGACGCGCCGGACGGCGCAGAGCGACCGGCCGTCTGACGACCGTTGCCGGCGACCCCGTTCCCCGGCAGTCGATAACGCTCGTCGTCGACGGAACCCCGGTCGCCGACGTGCAGACGGACTCGCGCGGTCGGTACGACGCGGCCGTGCCGGCCGACGCGGTCGACGAGGCCGACAACGGGTCCGTCACGGTCGTCGCCCGCTACGACGGACGGGGGGCGAACTTGGCGTCCGCGGAGTCCAGACGGCCGTTCGCTGTCGGCGCGTCGGCCGCGACCGGCGACGTGGTCGGCGCGGCCGACGACGTGGTCTCTTCGTGGGTCTCGATTCTGTTCGGCGACACCCGCTTCGGCATCGCTCCGTTCGGCGCCGACGGCAACCAGATAGCGGTCGCGACCGGCGTGCTCCTCATCGCGACGCTCGTCGGCGGGACGCTCTACACCGGGTTGCGAGAGGTCGGGTCACCGGGAACGCTCCGGTCCGACGAGGCGACGGGAGCCGACCGCGGGGGCGGTGCCGTCGCAGTTCGGTCCCCGTCGCCTCGCTGGAGAAGGCGACCGAGCATCTGTCGAACGGCGACTCGGACGCCGCTGTCGTCGACGCCTACGTCGTCGCGCGCCTCGCTCTCGAACGCGAGCACTCGCTCGCGAGCAGAGCGACCCACTGGGAGTTCTACCGAACGCTGGACGACGCCGCGGACGCGGACGCGGACGACCTCTCGGACTTCCGCAGACTGACGGAGTCCTACGAGTACGCCGCGTTCGGCCCCGCCGAGTCGTCGCGGGAGCGGGCCGAGGACGCCGTCGCCGCCGCGCGTCGAATCACGGCGGCGGCCGGTTCCGACTCCGTCGACGCGTGATGTGTCTTCTCCGCTGACAGTTCAGCGAGCGGGGGAAATGTTAGGTATTTAACATTGGGCGTCGTGGCAACGTACGTCGGAACGGCCGGGACTCCGTCGTGAGGACTCACGGGTAGCCCGGCCTCGGAGCGACCGGACGAACGTCACCACACATGTGCAGACGAATATGACCGCAAGCAAGAGTATCGACGGAGCGAGGGGGTCGGAGCGAGGGCGCGCGGGAATGGACCTGTCGGCGACGACGGACGCGTATCTCCTCAGCGCGGACAGCGACCAGACCCCGACGTTGAGCGTCGTCATCCCGACGCTGAACGAGGAAGAGGGCGTGGGCGAGTGCATCACGCAAGTCAAGAACGCGTTCGCCGAACTCGGTGTCTACGGTGAGATAATCGTGAGCGACAGCTCCGACGACCGGACGCCGGAGATCGCGCGAGACGCGGGTGCCATCGTCGTCACGCCCGACAAGCCGGGGTACGGCTACGCCTACCGGTACGCGTTCGAACGCGCGCGCGGGGAGTACATCGCCATCGGCGACGCCGACACCACGTACGACTTTGAGGAGTTGCCGAAGCTGTTCGAACGGGTCGCGAGCGGCGACGCCGACATGGTACTCGGCAGTCGATTGGCCGGCGAGATAAAGCCCGGCGCGATGCCGAAACTCCACCAGTACGTCGGGAATCCGCTCCTGACGAGCTTCCTCAACTTCTTCTACGACGCCGGCGTCTCGGACGCCCACAGCGGGATGCGCGTCATCTCCCGCGACGCGCTCGACCGAATGGAGCTGACTACGATGGGGATGGAGTTCGCCAGCGAGATGATCATGAAGGCCGGCGCGACCGGTCTCACCATCGACGAGGTGCCGATAACGTACCACGAACGGGCGGGCGAAGCGACGCTGCACAGCTTCCGCGACGGCTGGCGACACGTGCGGTTCATGCTCGTCAACGCGCCGGGGTATCTGTTCACCGTCCCCGGCCTCGTGATGAGCGGCCTCGGCTTGGCCGTGATGCTCCTCGCCTACTTCGAGGTGGGCGTCGGGCAGACGAGCTTCGGTATCCACTCGCTCATCGCCGGCAGCCTGTTCGCCATCGTCGGCAATCAGGTGGTGAGTCTGGGCGTGTTCTCGACCATCGTCAACGACCCGATTCAGGAGCCGCAGCTCGGGGTGAACAACTGGCTCACGCGTAACTTCCACCTCGAACACACGGCGACGCTCGGCGCGTTGCTCTCGGGCGCCGGCGTGGCGTACGGCGTGCTGGCCGTCGGGCGCTGGCTCGACAGCGGGTTCCGGACGCTCCCCATCCTACAGGCGGACATCGTGGCGTTCACCGCAATCGTGCTCGGCATCCAGATCGTGTTCTGGTCGTTCTTCATGAGCACGATAATCGAGTGACCGGGCGACCCGCCCGCCGTCCTCGCCGTCTTCACCCGCGCTCGACGGCGCCGCTCTCCGCCGAGCGTCGGTAGCTCGGACGAAGAACTGGACGCGAGCCCCCAGCCTCGCGGCCGACTGCCGTTGCCCCGGCGGTCACCGGAACGCCCGGAACTTGTCCGCCAGTTCCGCCACGCCCTGGTCGAGCGTGTACGCGGTCTCGAACCCGTGCGATGAAATCTTCTCGTCGCTGACGATGTACGACAGTTGGTTCAGGTGTTCGACTTCGGTGTACCCCACTTCGACGCCGGGGAAGTGCTTCACGATGGCGTCCACGACGTCCTGCAGTCGACCGTTCTGCCCCACCACGTTGTACGCCTCGCCGTCGCCGAGGTTGCCCGGTGCGAACAGCATCGAGCGGACGGCGTCCTGTACGTGGAGGTACGGCCGACGCTGGTCCTCGGCCCCCTCGTAGACGGTGAGTGGTTCACCGGTCGCAGCCAGCAGCGCGAACTTGTCCACGACGGTGTCGAACCGCATCCCGGTGGTCCAGCCGTACACCGTTCCCAGTCGGAGCGCCGTCAGCCCCATCGCCCCGTCGTACTCGCCGAGCATCTCCTGCTCGGCCGCCAGCTTCGCCTCGCCGTACGGCGATTCGGGGTCGCACTCGAACTCCTCGGTTATCTCCTCGGTCGTCTGCCCGTACACCGAGCAGGTCGAGACGTTGACGAACTCGTCGACGTCCGCCTCGCGCGCGAGTCGGTAGACGCTCAGCGCCCCCTCGTGGTTGACCTCCCACGTCTTCTCGGGGATGTCGAACGTCTCGGGCGCGTTGGTCACCGCGGCGAGGTGGAACACCGTGTCGACGTCTTCCATCGCCGCCTCGACCAACTCCTCGTCCCTGATGTCGCCCTCCACGAACTCGTAGTCGGCGTACGTCGGGAGGTCCCAGAGCGCGTGGAACCGCGGCTGTCGGTAGTTGTCGAGGATGCGTATCGTCTCGCCCGAGAAGCGAGGGTGGTCCGGTAGTTCGCGAATCAGTCGCGAACCGAGGTACCCGAGCCCACCGGTCACTAGTGTTACCATCTGTCAGTACCTCAGTCGGACTGTTCCATGGTATATTTTTCTCTGTGTTCGAGGAGGTGACGTCTGTCCTCCTCGTCGAGGTCCGTGAACCGAAGCGTCTCCGAACAGGTCGCACGGGGACACTTCATCTCACGCTGGTTCTCGATGACGTTGCCCGCGACGACGGTCCCGCACTCGGGACAGGTGAGTGTGATGATGCGCATGGATACGGTTACAGGTCGAGCGTCGAGTTCTCCCCGACGACGAGTCTCGTTCCGTCCGGTTTCTTCTCCTCGGTGTTCCGAATCGTCGCCTTGCGGCCGACGAGGCTGTCGACTATCTTCCGCTCGGTGGTAATCGTCGACTCCCCGATGACGACGCTGGATTCGATGTGGACGCCCCTGAGTTCGCAGTCGTCGCCGACGCTCGTGTACGGGCCGACGTAGGCGTCCGAGCCGATGGTCGTGTTCTCGCCGATGGAGACCGGCCCCTTGACCACGGCGCCTGCCTCCACGACGCTCCCCGCGCCCAGGTCGACGCGTCCGGTCGTCACCGCACCGTCTTCGACGGTTCCGTCTATCCGACCGTCGATGTCGTCGAGGACGAGGTAGTTCGCGTGGAGCACGTCCTCGGGCTTTCCGGTGTCCTTCCACCACCCGTGGACGGTGTGCGACTGGATGCGTTTGCCGTCGTCGAGGAGCCCCTGAATCGCCTCCGTAATCTCGAGTTCCCCCCGCCACGAGGGCTCCAGACGGTCTATCTGCTCGAAGATGTCGGAGGTGAACACGTAGATGCCGATGAGCGCGAGGTTGTTCGGCGGGTCGTCCGGCTTCTCGACGAGCAGTTGGACGTTCCCCTCGTCGTCCACGTCCACGATACCGTATCGCGACGGGTCGTCGACCTCTTGCAGTCCGATGCTCGCCGCGTACGTCTCCTGGTCGAAGTCCGCGACGAGTTCGGTGATTCCCTCCCGCATCAGGTCGTCGCCGAGGTAGACGACGAACGGTTCGTCGCCGACGAAGTCGCGGGCGCAACCCACGGCGTGGGCGAGTCCGAGCGGTTCGCCCTGCACGATGTACGTGACGTCGACGCCGTGGTCGCTCCCGTCGCCGAGGTGCGCCTGAATCTCGTCGCTGCCGACGTGACCGACGATGACGCCGACGTCGTCGATACCGGCCTCCTTCAGGTCCTCGATGGCGTAGTCGATGACGGGCTTGTTCGCTATCGGTACCAGTTGTTTCGGGCCGGTGTGCGTGATGGGTCGCAGTCGGGACCCGGTGCCACCGGCCAAGATGACTCCCTTCATGGTTCACTCGTGCGGCGGCGTCTCCCAGTCGTACGGTATCCGGTCCGTGTCGTACGGGAGTCGTTCCTCGTCCGGGTCCTCGTAGTCGTACAGGTTCGTCGGGAAGTTGATCAGCGTCGCCCGCTCGTCGCCGAGCGTCTTGAACCCGTGCCAGCAGTCGCCGGGTACCCGGAGCGCCTTCATGTTCCCCTCGCCGATGACGTACGTATCGACGTCGCCCCGCGTCGGCGACCCCTCGCGGTCGTCGTAGATGCCGACCTTCACCTTCCCGTGCGGGACGACGAAGTGGTCTATCTGACCGCGATGGTGGCGGTGCCACGCGCGGATGATTCCCGGATACGATACCGAGAAGTAGGACATGGCCGGGTCGCCGTCGTAGAACTCCCAGTCGCTGCGCCACGTCTCCGTCAGTGACCCACGTTCGTCGGCGTTTATCTGGAGATCTTTCACCGCTACGTCGTGTATCATCCTACACGGCGACTTCACCGTTCAAACTATTAACAGTTCGCTCTGTGAGGAAATCTGACGTGTCGTGTCGGTTCCCCGGGCCGAACCGGCGAACGGTCTCAACTGCGTTCTCGCATCGCCCCGAAGGCGTCGGTGGGTTCACGAAGCCGAGCGTCGACCGCGTCGTACAGGCGCGTCGAGTCGAGGCTGCCGTCCTCGGGCCGCGGCGCCTCCTGACCGAACTCGGCGGTGGTCGTCGGACGGACCAGTGACTCGTCGAGGTCGAAGACGTCCGCGAGAACGGTCGAGAACTCGTATCTGGACATCGAGGCCGGCCCGGCGGCGTGGTAGACGCCGGTCAGGTCGCGTTCGACCGCTTCGACGCACGCTTCGGCGAGGTCCGGCGCGTACGTCGGCGTCGAAATCTGGTCGTCGACGATGTCGACGGCGTTCCCCGCCCGCAGTTCGCCCAGCAACCACGTCACGAAGTTCGGCCTCTCGAGGCCGTAGACGACGCTCGTTCGGAGGACGGTCGCGCGGTCGGCCAACTTGGCCGCCTGTTCGCCGCAGTACTTCGACTGCGCGTAGTAGTTGACGGGCGAGACCGGGTCGGACGCGGCGAACGGCGCCGCGTCGGGGTCGCCGGAGAAGACGTAGTCGGTCGAGAGGTAGACGAACTGCGCCCCCGCGTCGTTCGCCGCCACCGCCGCGTTTCGCGTGCCACGTACGTTGACCGCCCACGCTCGCTCTCGGTCCGTCTCGCACGCGTCCACCGAGTGAAACGCCGCCGTGTCGACGACGGCGTCCGGGTCCACCTCGCGGACGACGTCGCGGACGGCCGACGCGTCGGTCTTGTCCAACCGGATGGAGGTGTCCGCCGTCTCGTTCGAGCGATACGTCCCCACGACGTCCACGCCGCGCGCCGCCCCCCGGTCCGAGACGTTGGTCCCGACGAGGCCTGAGCCCCCGATAACGAGCAGTTTCATGCGACCACGGTCGGGGGGACGGAAGTTAACGATTCGGGACTCCCGGGCCGGCGGCCGCCCGCCCGAGCGACCGTTTCGCCGACTCGCGCACCTCGGACAATCGCCACCGCATGCGCAGTCTGGTGGTGTGCGCGGGGAGTCGGGGGAGTTCGTATCGGTTCGCGTCGTCCGCGACGAGGCGGGGCACGCCCGTCACCGCCAATCTGTGCGAGTCCCGGACGAGTTCGAGGCTTCGCTCGTCGTACGGCCCGTACGGATAGGCGAACCGGTCGACGGTCACGTCGAAGCGACGCTCCAACTCGGCCTTCGCGCCGACGATTTCGGCTTCGAGGCGGTCCGCGTCCTCGACCGTGGTGAGGTCGGGGTGGGTCGCCGTGTGGTTCCCGACGGTGACCAGTTCCTCGTCCACCAACCGTTCGACCTGCGCCGCCGACAGCATCAGTTCCGAGGAGTAGCCGTCGGGCCCGAGACGCGCGTCGAGGAGTTCGGGACTCGCGTCGTCGACGAATCCGGTCGTCACGAACACCGTCGCAGGCACCTCGTACTCGCGCAGAATCGGGAGCGCGTTCGTGTGGAAGTTCGCGAACCCGTCGTCGAACGTGAGCGCGACACGCTTGCGCTCTGTGTCGGTCGTCAGCACCGCGGGCAGGTCCACGACGTCGAACCGTCTCGTCAGATACTCCACGTGCCGGCGAAGTCGCCCCGGCGTCACGTTCCCGTACACGTCGTCTCTGTGACCGACCGAGTGGTACATCAGCACGGCGTTCGACCGCTTCGAGAGCGTGCCGGCGACGCCGTCGACGAATCTCCTCATGTGTGTCTCTCCCGTCCCCGAGCGGTCGACTGCGCCGCCCTCGTCGCCACTCCCGCCGGTCAGCCGCGATGACTCACATCAACTGGTCTTTCCACGTCTCGGGCGTCTCCTCGTTCACGATTTCGAGGTCGAGGTGGTACTCGAACGGCCTCGGTCCCTCGCGTTCGATGTAGTCGACCATCTCCTCTAACCCGTCGCGGAGCGTGTACCGGGTCTGGTAGTCCAGCAGTTCCCGTGCCTTGTCGGCCGAACAGTTCGCCAGTTCGACCTCCTGCGGTCGCTCGCGCATGTAGATAGGGTCGAGGTCGAAGTCGAGGATGTCCGCGATGGTTTCAGCGAGCGTGTTTATCGTGATGAACTCGTCGTCGGGGCCGATGTTTATCACCTCGCCGACGACGTTGTCCTTGAAGGCCAGTTTCTTCAGCGGACGGACGTTGTCCTGCACGAACGTGAAGCAGCGCTTCTGTTCGCCGTCCCCGTAGATGATGGGCTGTTTGCCCTGCAGCATGCGGTTGATGAATATCGAGGCCACGTTCCGGAACGGGTCGTCGAACTTCTGCCGCGGTCCGATGATGTTGTGCGGAACCGCGATGACGTGCTCGAAGTCGTGGACCTCCGCCATCAGACGAGTCAGGTCCTCGGCGGCCACCTTGCTCACCGCGTAGGGGTCCTGCGGTCGCGGTTCCATGTCCTCGGTGAACGGCGTCTCGTTCTCGCCGTACCGGGACATGCTCGAGCAGTAGACGAATCGGTCGACCTCCGTCTCGGCGGCGGCCGAGAGCGTGGCCGTCGTGGCCTGGTAGATACTCCGATTGACCTGCGCCGGTGCGAACACGCTGAGACCCTCGTAGGCGAGTGCAGCGGCGTGGTAGACGATGTCGGACCCCTCCATTATCTCCTGCATCTCGTCGATGTCGTTGCAGTCCACCTCGTGGAACTCGACTCCCGCGGGGACGTTGCTCCGATACCCCCCTTTCAGGTTGTCGTTGCCGACGACTTCGTAGTCGTCTTCGAGAAACGCGTCTGCGAGGTGGCTGCCGAGGAATCCGGCTACTCCGGTGATGAATACCCTTTCCGCCATGGACGGCTTTGCATTCCGAATCGATATTAAATTGTTGGAAGAGTAAGATATTCCTGAACGTCGATCACGATTCGACGGTGGAGTCGTTCGGTGGGGGCTCGACGCTTCGATGGTCGGGTGATTTAGCGACCGAACGAGCGTGCCTTTCCGTCAACACTTTATTCGGAGTGCTCCTTGGAAGCTACTGACGAGGACTGCGAGACGTTCGTGACCGAGGCTGTAACTACATGACTGGGAACGCATGACCGACTCATCCGGTGTCGTGGCCGAAGACGGGTCCGAGAGCGACTCGATAGACGACCTGTTTCAGGAGCTTCTGAAGGGGGGTGGCGTCGCGTTCGGTGCCAGCCTGTTCAGCAAAGCCGTCGGGTTCGTGTTCAACATCACGCTGGCTCGCTTTCTCGGCGCCAGCGGGTACGGGCTGTTCGTACTCGGACTCACCGTCGCTCACTTCGCACAACCCGTGGCGCTGTTGGGGCTTCCGGACGGCATCGTCAGATACGTCTCCAAGTATCGAAGCGAGGACCGTCCTGCGAAGGTCCGCGGGACGGTTCTCACGTCGATCGGTATTTCGGCCGCCTTCGCGGTCGTGCTCGGCGCGGGGGTGTTCCTGTTCGCAGGGGAACTGGCGACTCGAGTGTTCGACGAACCGGAACTGGTGCAGATTCTCCCGCTGTTCGGTCTCGCCGTCCCCTTCTACGTGCTCCTTCAGACGTCGACCTCCGTCGCTGTCGGATTCAAACGCATCGAGTACCAACAGGTGGTCCGAAACGTCCTCTTCCCGCTTCTCAAACTCGGCGCCGTCGGCGGCGCACTCCTACTCGGATACCAACTACAGGGGGCCGTCTCGGGGTTAGTCGTCGCCGTCGCCCTCGCCTCGGTCGCCGGAGTCGTCGTCATCCCACGCCTGTTTACCGAGATAGAGCTTCGCGGCGCCGTAGACCCCGAGGTCAGCCGACTCCTGCGATACTCGCTGCCGGTCTTCCTCTCGGGATTCAGCTACCTGGCGCTCAACCAGATCGACCGGCTCGTCCTCGGCGCGTTTCGACCGTCGTCGGCCGTCGGGATATACAACGCGTCGAGCGTCCTCTCCCAGCAGGGCGTCCTGTTCTTCGCCGCCATCGTCACGATATTCAATCCCATCGCGTCCGACCTCTACAGTAGCGGTTCCATCGAACGGCTACAGACGGTCTACCGGACCGTCACCCGGTGGATACTCATGCTCTCGTTTCCCATCGCCGTCGTCGGGTCGCTGTTCGCCACCGAACTCCTCAGGCTGTTCAACGCACAGTTCGTCGCCGGAGTGCCGATTCTCGTTCTCCTGTTCGGAGCCCAGTTGCTGTACGTCGCTGTCGGACCCGCGGGAGAACTCCTTCAGATGTCCGGGTTCCAGGATATCGTGTTGCTGGACACGGTTTCGATGCTGGTCGTCAACGTCGTCCTGAACCTGCTCCTCGTACCGCGCTACGGCGCCATCGGTGCGGCGGTCGCGACCGCAGTTTCGATTTCGGGCGTTCAGCTCGCCGAACTGTACCAGACGAAACGGTACGTCGGCATCCAGCCGATAGGGAAGCGATACCTCTACATCGTCGTCATCGGAGGCGCGTTCGCTGCGGCGACGTACGGCGTCAGCCTTCTCTCCCTGTCGCTCGTTCCCCGCGCTGCCGCGGCTATCACGGTCTCTGCCGTCTACGCTGCCCTCGTTTGGGTCTTCACGATAACCGAAGAGGACAAAGCCACCTTCCAGTCGTTCGTGAGCTAGACGCTCGGATTCGCCCCTTCGACCCTCACGAGGGAGTCAAAGAACGTTCGAGAGCGTCGCACGCAGGTCGTCGACGTCGACGCGAAGGTCTCCGTCTCGACTCTCACAGAGGTGGTATCGGTACTCGAACCCGCACATCGTCGCCATTCGGTAGTACGTCGACCGGACGTTTCCGAACAGTTCGACGACCGTCAGGTCGTCGGCGTAAATCATGTTCGTGAGTCCCGCTCCGTGCGGTGCGACGACGACGTCGGCGTCTGCGAACAGCGCCGCCTGTTCGGCGACGGGGAGGTCCTCGAGTACGTACGAGCGGAACCCGAACTCCTCGAGAGCCTCCATCATCTCCGACTCGTTCCGGACCCGTCGCTGGTCGGCCTCGCGTCTGGAGATGACGATGCGGTTCGGCCTGGGCTGGCTTCTCGTCGATTCGGGAACCGACCCGAGGACTCGCTCTTTCACCCACCGAGTCGTCGCCGGAGTCGCACACGGATACGAGGGGACGACGAGTCGCTCCGCTCGTGCACGGCCGTAAGTCCACTGAACGCAGTTCTCGAGGTCGACCCCGACGAGTTCGAGGAGTTCGCGCATCCAGTCGGTTGGGTCGGCCGGAACGAGGAGCGTCGGCGTCCGTCCGGTCGCCTCCTCGTACCGTTCGAGCGCTCGTATCTTCGGCAGGTGTTCGACGGTCCAGTGGTAGTAGTTCGTCCACGGGTTGGTGAGCATACTCACCGTCCCGAACTCCGCGTCGACGTTCTCGGCTGCGCGCTGGGCCTTCCCACCGAACAGCGTCTCCAGAGCGAACTCGAAGCCTCGCTCCCTCAGGACCGCGTGCGTCGCGTCGGCGAGCCGCGTGTTTCGCTCGGTCGTGTGGGTGAACGTATCGAGGAGTATCTCGCCGTCAGCGGTCAGTCCGATGGGTTCGCTCCCGACGACCCGGCCGTCTGGTACCTCACAGACGAACGGGGTGTCGTCGATGAACGGCTGTACCGTCTCGACGGGCGGCGGCGAGCGGGTCTCCCGCCTCGAATCGGCGGCGAGAAGCGATTTCGGGACTCGACCGGTCAGGTCGACACCGTCGTTGCCCCCTCCGTCCGTCGCGTCGAGATACCAGAGACGGTCCTCCGCCGTGGCTCTGGCTATCAGGTCGTCGCGAGAGACGACCTTCTCCGGGTAGGATTCCAGTGCGTACGGAACCACGACGTCGCGGAGGGGTCGTGGACGTAGATACTCCACGGACGCCCTCGCCGTGGGGCGAACTCCCTCGCGCTGGAGTTTCCGTACGGCGTGCTGATACTGTCTGGATGGCTGTAACGATGCGTTTCGGGTCGTGTTCTGGTCGGTCATGGTAGCTGATGGCCGTGCCGTCCGAACTGATTCCGCGCACCCGGTCTCGGTGCGGGCCCCGTAGGCCGAACTGCCGATTCGGCGGCGTCGATACTGACGAGTCTAGCTGACAGAAACATTAATCCATAGGTGTACTTCACGATAGGCGTTGTCGAGGGTCGGTTCCGTTGGCGGCGTCCCCCGGTAGAGGAGGTAGCTCACCCTGTACCGACCCGTCTCCTGCAGAGTCACGTTGTCCGTCAGTAGTCGCGTCTCGTTGTGCGGGAGAATCAGCGACTCCCGTCGCAACTCCCGTTCGCGAACGACCCGTGTGGCGTTGTCGCGTTCGGCGACGGACTGCAGTTCGACGACGAGCGAGTACCGGGTCCGTTCGCCCTCCTCGTTCGAGACGCCGACGACGAGCGGGGCGGTTTCGCCGGGAGCGAGGTCTGTGGGGTAGCCACGGGCCGCGAGTTCACCGTCTTCCTGTTCCGTGAGGAGGTACAGTTCGGTGAGCGCACCGTCGTTGGGGTCCACCGCCGCGTAGCCGACGCTCCAGACTGCGACCACCAGACCGATGACGAGAGCGACGTTGAGCAGGCCGTCCATGCGCGTCTCCGGTTCGAGGAACCCGTCGCGGACGGTTCGATACCACGTTCCTATCGGCGCGCGAAACCGCTCTTCGGTCGGGAGCCGCTGTCTTCGAACGGCTGCGACGACGGTCACGACGAACGTGAAGAGGGACAGGACCGCGAACGTCGAGCCGAGGTCGATGCGCCACGGCGTCAGTTCGAGGACGAGACCGAGAACGATGACCGTCGCGATGCTCGTGCCGACCGAGAGCGTGAAGCGCTCGATTCCACCGATGCCGCCCGATAGCAGCGCGTCTTCGGTTGCGGTCTCTCCCTCGGACGGCGTCCGCTTCGAAGGCCCGCCCGGGAACAGGGCCGCCACGAACGCGTATCCGGGGACGAACAGGACGAACGCGACGCCGAGGACGACCCGGACCGCCGTCTCGCGAACTCCCGGGAGGAACACCGCCCCTCCCGTGAGGAGTATGGACAGGACGACCAGGGCGAGGTCAGCCGGGGTTCGGCGGACTGGCTCCGGTACGAGGTGACGCAATCCGCTTGCGGACATCCACTCTATCTTCTTCTCGGTGGTTCAAATAGGTTGACATCGGAACGCGCGCTGCCGCCGACCGCTCTGCTCGAATCAACCCCTCGATTGCAGAGCCCGCAATCGCACGACAGCACGGTTCCAGAACGTATCTGTTTCATTATGCTATACGCCCAACACTAGCTTGATAGTAACTTCCCCGTTGACATACTCTCAGTATATCCTGAATGTAGATGCGAGTCCGTCCAGTACGCGCTGGCATGGGTGATAAAGACGAGTCAATCGAGAAGGACGACGGGTCGGTACACCTGAACCGTCGGTCCTATCTCCTCCTCGGGGGGACGACAGCGGCGACGCTGCTCAGTGGCTGTATCGGGGGCGATTCGGGCGCCGCAGCCACGGAGATGCAGTCGCTCCAGTCGTTCGGGTACGGGGGTACCCCAGTCGTCTCGCAAGACGTGATGAGTGTGAGCGTTGCCGCCGCGACGGAATCGGAACCGAACGACGACCGGAGTCTCGCGACCAAAATCGGTCTCGGCACCGAGGTGTCCGCGACGCTCTCGACGGCGGAGGTGGACTGGTACGCGTTCGACGTCGCGCAGGGCGACGCCTCACGGTCAAAGTCGCCAGAGCGAACGCGACGCGCGTCGCTGGCCGCGGTGTTCGACGCCGAGGGAAACCACCTCGACCGAGGTGTACGTCGGAAACGACACGCCGGTCGCGATCACGG
>NZ_WPCD01000234.1:0-5271 GCF_009741955.1 Halogeometricum sp. CBA1124
GCGCGTCGCGGCGTCCGCGACGCGGCCACGGAGTCGACCGACTGCGAGCGACCGGACGGCGGAGCCGAGTCCGACGGCGAGGACGACGGCCGCCGTCCCGGCGAGCGGCGAGTCCGCGAGGTCGGCGTTCGGCGTCCGTCCGGTGACGACCGGGGCGTCCGGTCGGCGATGGTGAAGGGGAGGCGTTCGTCGCCCGCGGGCCCCTCGAAGCACATGTCCCACTCCACGCGCGTGCCGTCGGGGCGGGTCCGCGACGCCTCGTGCGGCCCGTCGACGCGAATCCCGCGGTCGATGGCCGTCTTCGCCGCCGCGGCGACGGAGGGAACCTCCACGCACCACCCCGCCGGACCGGCGTCGGCGGCGAGGTGCGCGGGCCAGAAGCCGGCGTCTTCGGGGTCGGCGTCGGCCGTCGGGGCGACGAACTCCAGGTAGGACCCGTCCGGGAGACCGAGGACGGCCATGTGCGTCGTCCCGGTTCCGTGCGGGCCGCCGTACTCGGAGGCGAGACCGACGTCCGCCGCCGCCGCGCGCAGGTGGTCGAGGTCGGTGCCACCGAACGCGACGTGGTCGAGGGTGAGCATGCGTACACGTCGGCGCGGACCGACATAAACGACCGCCGCCCTTTCGACGGCGTGCGGTCGTCGTCCCCGTCGTCTCGTCCGTCACGTCGGCTTCCCCTTCGCGCCGCCGCCGCGGGCGAATCGAGCGACTGCGGCCGACCGGACGCGCGCCGCGGGACTGGTCGACACCACGGAACGGGGGCCGGTCGGCATCCCGGAACAAGGGTTTTGTCCGCGCGCCTCCACCACGACGTATGGATATCTTCCGTAGCGTCCACGCGGTCGCGACCGCTTCGGGCGACGGTCAGGGCACCGGCGCCATCGACTGGGACGCCGTCGCCGACGCCGCGAAGAACGTGACCGACCCCGGCGACCTCACCCTCTCCGCCGAGGACCGCGAGGGGTACGCGACGGACGTGCGCGACGCCCGCCGTCGCCTCAAGTCGGTGGGCGACGTGGAGTTCGACCTCCCCGAGGCCGTCGAGGTACAGAACCGTCACCACTGGATCGACGCGAACATCCGGACGTTCGAACGCGTCATGCGCCCCATCGAGGAACGCGGGCGCGTCCCACTCCCGGGCGTCACGCGCGTCGTCAACACCGGCACCATGGCGTTCATGCTGTCGTTCCTCGGGAAGAACGTCCTCGGCCAGTACGACCCCCTCCTCCTCGCCGAGAGCGACGACGACCACGGCCTCTACTTCGTCCACCCGAACATCGTCGAGGCCGCCGACTCCCTCGACGTCGACTTCCCCCGTTTCCGTCGGTGGATCGCCTTCCACGAAGTCGCCCACGCCGCCGAGTTCGGCGCCGCGCCGTGGCTCTCGGGACACCTCGAACACCGGATGCAGGACGGACTGGACGCCCTCGCCGACGGCGAGTTCGACCGCGAGGCGTTCTCCGACCTCGACACCGCGATGACGGCCGTCGAGGGCTACGCGGAACTGCTCATGGACCGCGCGTTCGACGAGGAGTATGCCGACCTCCGCGCGAAACTGGACGCCCGTCGGAGCGGTGGCGGCCCCGTCGCCCGCCTCGTCCGGCGTCTCCTCGGCCTCGGCGTCAAGCGCCGACAGTACGAACGCGGCGCGGAGTTCTTCGAGACGGTCGCCGACGAACGCGGCGTTGCCGCCGCGTCCGTGGTGTGGGAGCGACCGGAGAACCTCCCGACCGACGAGGAGATACAGAACCCCTGGAAGTGGATCGCGCGCGTGAATCCCGAGTCACGGCTGTAATCCGGTCACCAGACCGTCGCGCCGAACCGACCGCACTCGTCCCGTCGAGTTCGACGAGCGCGGCCAGGAGACATCAACTGATTGAACGGACACGGAATGTTTAATCTCGCGACCCCATAAACTAACGGTACGCGATAACTGAATGAACCTCTCACTCTGGGGATACGTCGGGGTCTTTGCCGCCGTGTCCGTCGTCTGCTTCGGCAGCCTGCGGCACCGAAGGCGCATCGAGGACCCGGACACGCGGCGGGGACTGACGGCCCTATTGGCGCTGAGCGGTGCGTGGGCGGCCGTCCACGTGGGATACCTCGTGGCACCGTCCCCGACACTCCAGTACGCCTTCTTCACGGCGGGGCTGGTGGCCGGGTTGGCGGCCGTCGGCCCGTGGCTCTACTTCTGCTCTGCGTACACGGGTCGAACGCACCACCGGAACACGACGATACGGCGCGTCTCCGTCGCCACCTTCCTGGTCGTCGTCGCGGTGAAACTGACGAACCCGCTCCACACTGGTACTTCACGGCGGAGGTGGTGTCGGAACCGTTCTCTCACCTGGCGATTCACCACGAACCGCTCCACTGGGTCGTGATGGCGTTCGCGTACGCGCTCTCGTTCGTCGGCGTGTTCGTGCTCTTCGAACTGTTCGCGCAGGTGGACTTCGACACGAAGCCGCTGTTCGGCATCGTCGCACTCACCGGCCTGCCCGTCGTCTTCGACATCGTCACCCCGTTGCGGACGACGCTACCGGACGTCACTTACTCCGCGCTGGGCGTCGCCGCCTTCGCCCTCGGCGTCTTCTACCTCCACTTCGACCAGTTCCAGACCGTCCAGTTGGCCGGCGAAGTCGACGACCCCATCGTCGTCCTCGACGACGAGGGCCGCGTCCACGACTTCAACCAGAGCGCGCGGGACCTGTTCCCCGCGCTGTCGGGGTCGGTCGGGGAGGCGTTCGAGACGCTCCTCCCGGACGTCGCCGCCGCCGTCGCGTCCCCGGACGCCGTCGTCTCCGTCGGGCGGAACGGGCGGACCGAGTACTACAGCGTCTCCGAGAACCCGTTCTCGGCCGACCGGTCGCGAATCGGCCGTTCGATAACGCTGACCGACGTGACCGAGAAACGGCGACACGAGCGAGAACTGGAGCGGACGAACGAGCGTCTCGAACGGTTCGCCAGCACCGTCTCGCACGACCTGCGGAACCCGCTCAACGTCGCGCAGGGTCGGCTGGCGCTACACCGGGAAGCTCACGACGACGAGCACCTCGCCACGGTGAGCAACGCGCTCGACCGGATGGAGCGGCTCATCGAGGAGATACTGACGCTCTCGCGGCAGGGGCGGGCGATTTCGGAGACGGAGACGGTGGTGCTCTCGGCCGTCGTCGACGACTGCTGGGAGGTCGTCGACACGGGCGAGGCGGCGGTGCACGTCGAGAGCGACCGCTCGCTCGCGGCGGACGCCGACCGACTCCAGCAACTGCTGGAGAACCTGTTTCGCAACGCCATCGAACACGCAGGCCCCGACGTGACGATTCGCGTGGGGTCGCTCGAGGAGGGAACCGGGTTCTACGTCGCGGACGACGGCCCCGGCATCCCGGCGGACGACTGCGAGGCGGTGTTCGAGTCGGGCTACTCGACCGCCCGAGACGGCACCGGGTTCGGGCTGGCAATCGTGAAGGAGATAGCCGACGCGCACGGCTGGGATATCCGCGCGACGGCGGGCACCGACGGCGGTGCCCGATTCGAGGTGTCGGGCGTCGAGCCCGCCGACTGACGGCGCTCGGCCGGGTTTGCGCCGGAGGCTCCCGACTCAGCGACGTCCGCGGTTCGTCGTCGCCAGGAACTCCGACCACCAGCGGTCGAGGAAGTAGAGGAGGGCGCCCCCGAGGACGAGTCCGCCGCCGAACCCGGCCCCGATGTAGAGCGGCGTCCCGCCCGCCTGCAGGGCGACGAGTCCGCCCGAGGCGGCGACGAGGAGGACGAACCCGACTTTGAGTCGCGTGCTCGCGGCCGTTCGCTCCTCGTCGGACATGCTCGGTCCGACCATCAGTCCCGCTCCCCGTCGTGGGCGACGCTGACGTGCATCCCGAGGAACACCCACTCGTCGGTCTCGGGGTCGCGTCCGGGTCGTCGTCGGTCGGCCGGCGTTCGAGCGTCCCGCTCCACCGCGTATCGAAGTCGCGGTCGGCGTCGCTCTCGGTGTCGGTCCACGCCATCCGCACGTCGTCGGAGAAGGCGGCGTGCTTCTCGCGTTCGACGACGCGTAGCGCGTCGCTCTCGACGGTCCAGTCCGTCGTCGTCCGCGTCTGTTCGCGGAGCCCCTCGGCCACGTCGTCGTAGCCGACGAGCGTCTCCCCGACGCCGAACTTCACGACGTCGGCTTCCTCGGCAAAGTACGGGTAGAGCGGTTCTCCCCGGCGAAGCGCCTCGTAGTAGTCCTCGACGGTCGCCCGTGCGCTCATAGCTGTCTCGTCGGCACGGAGGGATTTGAAAACACGGTTTGTGTGGGGGCAGTCGCGTCCGGAGCGACTCGATCGGTCGCCCCCGGTCTACTCGTCACGTACGCTTATGTGGTCGCCGGACGGTGCTGCGGTATGGCGAACGACACCGACGAGACGGACGGTGCGTCGACGACCCCGTCGAGACTCGGTCGCTTGTTGTTCGGACTCGGACTCGCACTTCAGGCGTCCGAGGACTTCCGCGACATGGACGGACAGATATCGTACGCCGAGTCCGCGGGCGTGCCGCTTCCCGACTTGGCGGTGCCGTTCGGCTCCGGGATGATGGCCGCGGGGGGACTCGGCGTCGCCCTGTGGCGGTTCCCCCGAGTCGCCACGGGTGCCGTCGTCACGTTCCTCGCGGTGGTGACGCCGACGATGCACGACTTCTGGAACGAGGAGGGCGACGCCAGCGGCGAGCGTCTGGCCTTCTTCGGTAACCTCGCGATGTTCGGCGCCGCGCTGGCGTTCCTCCGCGAGGCGTACCGCTGAGGCGCCGCCCCCGGCGACGCGTCGTTCCGCCCGCCGGACGGACGCTCACCGCCGCGAGTCGACCCGTCACTGAAAGCCGCGGCCGACCGCGTCCTCGTCGATGAGGTCCTCCAAGTCGTCGGTCAACAGGTCGTCGGCGTCGGCGAACTCCTCGGTCAGGTCGTCCAACCGGTCGGGTCGGCCGTCGAACTCGTACTCCATCGGGCCGAAGGCGGGGCTGTCGATGGCGTCCATCACGTCGGTGAACAGGTCCTCGGGCGTCGTCGGCGCCTCCGCGTGGACCTTCACCGTCTCCTCCAGACGGCGGGCCATCGACTCCGCGTGGTCCTCGTCCTCCGGCGGCGACTGGACGGCGAACCGGCCGCCGTCGGCGTCGCGACGCGGCAGGAGGGGTTCGATGTCGTCGTCGATGCGCCGGGCGACTCTGGAGCCGACGCCGCGCACTTCGAGGGGGTTCTTCGCGTACGTCTTCAGTTCGTAGACGCCGGCGTCGGGG
>NZ_WPCD01000027.1:0-29091 GCF_009741955.1 Halogeometricum sp. CBA1124
CGACGCGTTCGTCGTCGAACGACTTCGCGAGGCGGGCGCGGTGATTCTCGCGAAGGCGAACCTGCAGGAACTGTCGTTCGGCGTCGACACCGTGAGTTCGCTCGGCGGCGCGACGCGGAACGCATACGACCTCGGCCGTCGGCCCTCGGGGTCCAGCGGTGGGACGGCCGCGGCCGTCGCCGCCAACCTCGCCACCGTCGGCACCGGGTCCGACACCTGCTCGTCGGTCCGGTCGCCGCCCGCGTTCACGCCCTCGGGCGTCCGGCCGACGCGAGGGCTGGTGAGTCGGACGGGAATCGTCCCGCTGAGCGAGACGCAGGACACCGCGGGTCCCGTCACGAGGACCGTCGAAGACGCCGCGCGGATGCTGGACGCGATGGCCGGCTACGACCCCGAGGACCCGGTCACGGCGACCGGCGCGGACGAGGTTCCGGCGGACGGCTACGTCTCGCACCTCGACCCCGACGGGCTCGACGGGGCGCGAATCGGCGTCGCCCGGGAGTTCTTCGGCGTCCACGACGAGACCAGCGCGTCCGAAGCCGACGCCGCGGCCGTGACGGCCGTCGTCGACGACGCCATCGAGGCGATGGCCGCGGCCGGCGCGACGGTAGTCGACCCGGTGGACGTCGTCGACGCGGACGCCCTCGGGAGCGCTCGCGTCATCCCGCACGAGTTCGCTCGCGACTTCGACCGCTACCTCGCGCGCCTCGGCGACGCGGCACCGCACGACTCGCTGGCCGCCGTCTACGAGACGGGGACGATTACGCCCTCGGTCGAGTCGCGGTTCGAAGCCGCGGGCATCCTCGACGTCGACGCCGACACGCTGGAGGAGGACGCCGACTACCTCCGGCGACTCCGACGGCGGACGGAACTCCGGGAGGCGGTCCTCGCCCGGATGTTCGAGGCCGACCTGGACGCGTTGCTGTACCCGCCGTCGCGCGTCCCCCCGGTAGAGATTCCGGAGCACCAGCCGTTCTCGGAGATGAACTGCGAACTCGCCGCCCACACGGGACTGCCCGCGATGGTGCTGCCGGCCGGCTTCACGGACGACGGACTCCCGGTCGGCGTCGAACTGCTCGGACGGCGGTTCGCCGAACCGCGACTGTTCGAGTTGGGCTACGGGTTCGAGCGCGCGACCGACCCCCGAACGCCGCCGGAGCGGTTCGGCCCGCTGGACGGAGCGTAGGGCGCACGAGACGTGCCAACACACCGGCGACAAGATTCTTCCATTCGGCGAGAGGAGAAACAAACACTCAGAACGCATGTCTACACACGACTCCCTCCACGACCGAATCGAAGCGGTCTCGGCCACCGAAGCGGACGGCGAACAACTCGTCACCGTCGCGGTGCCGCCCGGCGAGTCGATGCAGGCGATGCAGCGACGCGTCGAATCGGAACACGCCGAGGCGGAGTACCTCGACGTCCGCGAGGAGGTCCGACGACCCCTCGAACGGGCGCTGGAGGAGACGCGGCGGATCCTCCACGACTACGAGGAGACGCCCGAGAACGGGTTCGCCGCCTACGTCGGCGTCTCGGACACCGACCTCGTCCAGTACGTCTTCGACGACCTGCCGGCACCCGTCTCCGAGTCGGCGTACGGGCACGCCAACGAGTTCGACACGGACCCGCTGGAACCCGCGACGGAGCGAACCGACACCCACGGCCTCCTGGTCGTCGCTCGCGAGAGCGCGGCGTTCGGGCGGTACGACGGCGAGACCATCACCCACGTCGACACCGTCGAGAGCGACGTGCCGAGCAAGCAGGCGGCCGAGGGGCGGAACGAGAACCGCTTCGAGGGCCGAAGCGAGGAGCGGACCGAGGAGTTCTTCGACGAAATCGGCTCGGCGGCCGCGCGCGTCTTCCTCGACGACGCGCCCGTCGAGGGTGCCGACGAGGCGAGTCCCGACGCCGAGTTCGAGGCATCGGGGCTCCTCCTGGGCGGCAGCGACGTCGTCGTCGAGCAGTTCCGGGACGGCGACCACCTGCCCGAACCGGTCGGGGACGCCGTCACCGGGTCGTTCGAGGTGGAGTACGCCTCCGAACAGGGTCTCAGACAACTCGTCGACGCGGCCGAGTCGGCGGGCGAACTCGGCACGACCGACGCTCGGGAGACGCTCGACCGGTTGTTCGACGCGCTCGACGACGACGAGACGCCCGTCGCGACGGGCCGCGAGGACGTCGAGGAAGCGCTCGAACTGGAGGCCGTCGAGACGCTGCTCGTCGCGGACTCGCTCCCCGAGGCGGAGGTGCAGTCGCTGGTCGAACGCGCCGAACAGCAGGGCGGCGAGAGCGTCGTCGCCCCGACGGGACTCGACCGGACCGACCGACTCGAAGCGGCGTTCGACGGCGTCGGCGCGCTACTCCGGTTCCCCGTCGAGTGAGGACGACGGGTCGCGTCCGGTCGCTGACGGGCGAACCCGGCGTACCCCGGACTTATCCGCTCCGAGGGAGAACTCCGACCGACGGCCGTCTCCCTCACGCATGAAGGACTTTCCCGCACTCCCGCCGCTCTCCGACGCCCCCGACGAACTGCTCGCCAGCGGCCACCTGTGGATTCTCGAACTCGTGGACGGGGCGTGGTTCCGCTTCGGTCTCGACGACGACGGAATCGTCCGGTTCGGCGACGAGCGACGGGTGTACGGCGACCCCGATTCCGTCCCCGAGTCGTACCGACACGCCGTCAGGCACGTCCGCGAGAACGTCGGCAGGGACGCGCTCCGAGCGGCCGTCCCGAACGTCGAGGACGTCGTCTTCTTCGGCGTGGCCACCACGCGACGGTCGATAGCGTACGACTGGACGCGGACGCCGTCGTTCCTCGGGTACGACGTCTGGTCGGCCGACGCGGGGGAGTTCCGGCCGCCCGACGCCGCCGAGCAGATTTTCGACCGGCTGGGGCTCCACCCGGTCAACGCGTTCGAGAAGGAGCGGAACACGCGCGATTTCGACCCCGACGGCTACGAAGTCCCGGACTCGGCGTGGTACGACGGGCCGGCCAAGGGCGTCGTCGTCCGGAACAAACGGGGCAAGGGAGGTCAGCGCGCGACGCTCAGACACCCCGACTTTCGCGAGAAAACGGCCGTCAAACCGGTCGAGGGTGACGCCGACGGCGTCGCAGCGGAACTCGTTCCCCGGAGACGGTTCGAGCGTATCGCGGCGGAACTCGAGGCGCGGGGGCGACCGGTCACGGTCGATTCGGTGTACGAACGCGCCCTCGAAGCGGCCTTCAGGGAGTCGCACGCGCGACTGCACCACCACGAGAGCGACGTGGACCCGGCGGCGTTCCGGTCGGCCGTCGCCGCCCGAACTCGGGCGTTCCTCCAGCGGCGCGGGTAGGCTATCCTTTATTCGACGGTGGGGAGTACAACCGAACATGGAGACGCGCACACTCGGCGGGACGGGCCACGACAGCACGATAGCGACGTTCGGCACCATCGCGCTCAACTGGCTCGAACAGGAGGGGGCGAACCAGATGGTCGAACACGTCCTCGACCACGGCGTGAACCACTTCGACGTAGCGCCGACGTACGGCGACGCCGAACTCAAACTCGGACCGAAACTCCGACAGCACCGCGAGGACGTCTTCCTCGGCTGCAAGACGCAGGAACGCGACTACGACGGCGCGAGACGGAAGCTCGAACGGTCGCTGAACCGCCTCGGCGTGGAGAAAATCGACCTCTACCAGGTCCACGGGCTGGAGTACGAGGAGGAACTCGACGCGATTACGGCCGACGACGGCGCGCTGGCGGCGTTCCGCGACGCCAAGGAAGAGGGGCTCGTAGACCACGTCGGCCTGACGAGTCACGGGTCGCCCCAACTGATTCTCGACGCCATCGACCGAATCGACGACCTCGAATCGCTGATGTTCCCGCTGAACCCCGTCGTCGTCGGGAAGGACGGCGACGAGTACGACTACGAACGTGTCCTCGAACGCTGCGAGGAGGAGGACATCGGCACGCTCTGCATCAAGGCGTTCGCCAAGGGGTCGTGGCCGTCCGCCGACGAACTGCCGGAGACGGACCGACCGTTCGCGAACTGGTACGAACCGGTCAGCCGCCCCGACGAGATTCGCGAGCGATTCGACTTCGCGGCCGCGCAGGGCGTCACGAGCGTCGTCTCCCCGGGCGACCCGAAACTCGTCTCGATGGTGCTCGATGCCGCCGCCCGGTACGACGGCATGGACGACGCCGCGCAACGCTCGCTGGTCGAACGGCTCCGCCACGAGGGGAGTCCGGTGCCCGAGCAGCTACACCACTGAGCGGAGCGTGAAGGGTGGGTCGAACGCACCGGCCGTCGTCTCGCGCCCGAACCTCGGACGCCGCGTCGTCGTGAGCGGCGACTGTCGGCGGGAGTCGACGCGCGACGGCGACGACGCGTCCCTCCGGCGTGTCAGTCCGCACCCTCGGACCGACGGAACCGCCGGTGTAGTCGGTCCACCGCGACGACGGCGGCGGCGGCGAGGAGCCAGAGTGCGGGGACGGCGCCGAGGAGCACTACCCAGTGCGGAACCGGCGTCCGCACCGCGCCGTGCAAGGGGACGGTCGCGGGGTGGACGGCCGCCGAGAGGAGGACCGGGGACGGGGCGAGCAGTGTGGAGACGGCCGACAGTAGGACGCCCGGCGGAGCGACGGCCGTCGAGGGGTGGTGTTGGTCGCCTGGCATCGGTCCGTCTCGGTCGTGATTCGGCGTCGAGGGGCGGCGCATTCAGGTCGATTCGGCCGTCTCTCCCGACGCGTCGCGCGTCCCGGTACGATAGACGTAGTACCCGGCGGCGACGAGCAGGAGGCTGACCACGGCCCAGTGCGGGTTGTACCGTCCGCCCGCGGACAGGGGCTGGTGGAGCCCCAACAGCATGTGGTCCACGACGACGTCGTACAGGTCGAACGTCCCGAGACCCATCACCGCCGCGCCCGCGACGGGGCGAATCGCCAACGGCGCGTCGGCCCGGCGTTCGGACTGCCACAGGAGTCCGCCGCCGACGCACGTGATGACGAGCATCGCGAGCGAGAACGCGCCGTCCGCGAAAATGTTCGTCCGCAGGCCGGAGAGGGTGTTCGTCGGATAGATACCCGAGACGAGGTGGTGCCACTGGAGGACGTGGTGCAACACGAGTACGTCGACGAGGCCGCTGAACCCGAAGCCGAAGACGCCCGCCGCCACGAGGGCCCGAAGGGTCACGCCGTCGGACGCGGCGCGGCCGCCCGAACAGAGCAGCGACTCGTGTTTCGAACTGTCGCTCATCGGCGCTCGGTTCGGGGCGGACGGTCGAAAGGGCGTGACCTGCACACGCCAGTCGCATAAGTACCGGCCGGTTCGAGCGGTCGGGTCGGGCGGCCGTCGGAGGGTCGGCCGTCGCCGGGACGGCCGGGACCGCGGCGAGAGAGCGGGGGACGACGGCGGGAGGGAACGCCCTCGCTCCGACCCGTCAGCGACGCTCGAAGCGGTACGTCAGCACCTCGCTCCCGTCGTCCCACTCGAAGTCGCCCGGGTGGACGCGTTTCATGCGCCGTTTGTACGCCTCGAGCGACTCCGAGCCCTCGCGTCGGGCGTCGGCGTCGGTGAAGTCGCCGAGCGTTCGTCGTTCCACGCTGACGACGGCGAACGTCTCGCCGTCGACTTCGAACGTGTCGCCCTCCTCCGCGTACCGGTTACTCGCCCCGCGGGTGAGTTGCGTCACGTCGCCGTCCAGAACCGACTGCTGGACGCGGTCGTTCGGGAGCAGGTCGTCGGCGTCGATTGCTGCCATGCGCGGCCGTTGGGGCGCCCGAATCAAAAGTCTCTCTCACTCGTCGGGCGCCTGTCGGAGGCGGATTTCGCCAGTTCTCGACCCGCAAGAACGTATGAAAGTGTTCTTACCGTCTGAACGCAGACCTTCGAACGAACCCGATGTACGACGATATCCTGCTGCCCACGGATGGGACCGACTCGATGGAACCCGTCTACGCGCACACTATCGACCTCGCGCGGAAGCACGACGCGACCGTCCACGTCCTCTACGTCGTCGACGACCGCGCGTTCATCACGCTGGCGTCCGACCTCGTCGACGACGTGGTCGGCGAACTCGAAGGGAAGGGGAAGGAGGCGACGACCGCAGCGCTCGACCGACTCGAAGCCGAGGGCGTCGAGGCCACCTCCGTCCTGCGACGCGGCAACCCCGCCGAAGAGATCATCGACTACATCGAGACGGCCGGCGTCGACGTCGTGACCATGGGGACCCACGGGTCGAACTATCAGGAGAACATGGTCGGGAGCGTCTCGGCCCGCGTCGTCGCCGACGCGCCCGTCCCCGTGTTGACGGTGAACGTCAACGGCGACGACTGAGGGGCCTGTCCCTCGCTCGCGGGACACCGTTCGAACTATGTCGTCCGAACGCGTCCGCCGTCGCATGGACGTCCCGCGGACGGTTCGGGCCGCACTCGCGGACCGCCCCGTGGAGGGAGCCGTCTGCCTCGAAGCCGGGGCCGGCGTCGGCAACACCACCTGTGGGCTCCTCGACGCGGGCGCCGAACGCGTCTACGCGGTCACGAACGACCCCGAACACGCGCGTCTCGTCCGTGACCGCCTCGGAACCAACCAGCAGTCGCGGGCGAGCGTTCTGGAGGCGGACGTTCGCGCCCTTCCCCTCCCGACCGATTCGGTCGAACTCGTCACCGCACACGGACTGTTCAACCTCGTCGCACCCGCCGAACTGGAGGCCATCGTCGCCGAGGTGACCCGCGTGGCGTCGCCGGGGAGTCACCTCGTCGTCGACGACTACGAACCCCTCCCCGAGGACGCCGAGATGCGACGGCTGTTCGCACTGGAGAACGCGGCGACGGAGGCCGCCGACGGCCGGCCCGCGGTGACGTTCTACCCGGCCGACGTTCTCCGGCGTCTGTTCGTCGGAAGCGGGTGGACGTTCGACCGACGGGCGACGCTGTTGGACCCGGTTCCGTGGACCGAGAGCCACGTCCGGGCGCACGTCGGCGTCGCCCGACGTGCCGCAGAGCGGATAGACGGGGAGGTGGGAACGGGGTTGGCGACGGCGGCGGAGCGGACGGGCGCGGAAATCAGGTCGGAGTCGGCGGGCGAGATGTACAGTCTCGCCTTCCGGTCGTCGGGCGGTTCGTCGCGGACTCGGCAGTCAGAGGGGGACGGGGCGGAGAACGCGTCGGGACGGCGCGACGGGCGGTAGCGGTCCGGAGTTCGATAGTCCGACGCCTACGCCTCCGGCGTCTGTTCGACTTCTTTCCCCTGTAACCGCCGTTCCGCCTCGTCTCTGTCCTCCGGGTAGCCGACGTCGATGCGCCAGCCGTCGAGGCCGATCGCGTCGATGGTTCGACCGCTGCGAATCAGGAGGTCGATGGCCTCGCTTATCTCGTACTCGCCGCGGTTGGAGGGTTGGACGAGGTGGCAGGCGTGGAAGATGGCGGGCGAGAACGTGTAGAACCCCGTCATCACGAGGTTCGACGGCGGGTCGTCGGGTTTCTCGATGACGTCCGTAATCTCGCCGTAGGCGTTGGTGTCGCAGACGCCGTAGCGACTGGCCTCCTCGTACGGCACCTCCTCGACCAGGAACGCGGCGTCCGCGCGGTCCTCTCGCTGGCGCTTGACCACGTCCGCGAGGTTCGCGTCGAAGATGTTGTCGCCGAGGATGAGCATGAAGTCGTCGTCGATGTGCTCCTCGACGCTGAGCAACGCGTGAGCGAGGCCCTTCTGTTCGCGCTGGTGCGCGTAGGTTATCGGGGTCCCCTCGTACTCGTCGCCGTAGTGTTCGATTATCCGCTCCTTCAGGTAGCCGACGACGACGACCAACTCGTCGGCGCCCAACTCGGTGAGTTTGTCGAAGCAGTGCGTCAGGATGGGTTCACCGTCCACCTCGACCATCCCCTTCGGTTTGTCTTCGGTGAGCGGACGAAGTCGGGTTCCCTTCCCTGCGGCGAGTACGACTGCTTTCATCAGTGAGGTGCCACGTCGCTGCGAAGTATTGTTATCCTCTCACTACCGCTCTGCCGTCCGCGCCGAGGCGAGTCTTAGGGCGTTGCAAAGTTCCGAGAGCCGACCGATACGAAGTGTTTCGTCGTGTTAGGCGACGAATAGCCGCCGACGTGACGGGGATTGTCGCCGTCATCGAGGGGCGAACGAGACGGCCGAACGGACCATCGGATACCGTTGGTCGACCACCGTCGGCGCCGGAGGTGGACGGAGACGTGTCATCAGTTCTATCAGTGAGCCGCCCGAGTTCGAAGTCGAACGGTGATGTTGTCACGATGATGCCGTGGGGTCACCTGGCCGTCGGCTACCTCGTCTACACGGTGGCGACGAGGATACGACACCGGAGGGCACCGCGGGAGTTACCGGTGCTCGCACTCGCCGTGGGGACGCAGTTGCCGGACCTGGTCGACAAACCGCTCAACTGGTGGTTCGGCGTCTTCGACGGGCGAGCCATCGGTCACTCGCTGTTCGTGGCCGTGTTCGTCTGCGCCGTCGCGTTCGCCGTCGCGCGACGATTCGGCGGGGCGTCGGTCGTATCCGCGTTCGCCGTCGGCGTGTTCACCCACCTGCTCGGCGACGCTGTCGGCCCGCTCTACTCGGGTGACTATCACCTCGCGGCGTTCGTCCTGTGGCCGTTGTTTCCGGCGCCGACGTATCCGAAGGACAGTCCGCTCGACCACCTCCGGCAGTGGGCCGTCGAGATGCAGTCCATCGCACAGTCGCCGAGCACGCTGGTGGGAAGCCAGTTCGGCCTCCAACTCCTCCTGTTCGCCGTGCTGGCCTCCGTCTGGGCTGCGGACGGATTTCCTGGGATTAGAGCCGTCTGGAAGCAGTTCGTCGATAGATGACCAGAGTCAGTACATAGATAGCAGATTCCACCATCTTCGCCCCTATTCGGGGTGTTTAGTCGCATATTCGAAAATAAGGTTCCAGACTTTGACTGCGAAAACCGAAAATAGAATCTATATCGCTACATCGACGGCTATGCGACCGTCGGCGTGGATACTCACGCGAAGTCGGAGGAGGCGAACCGGTCGCCGTTCGGTCGTCGCCCCGCCGACACCCACAACACTGTTACCTTGTGGCACGAACCGGGCGGCGTATGCGCCCCGACTGGAACAGCGACGTCCGCGTCACCACGGACTACGCGTACCGCGGACTCGACGCCGTCCTCTTGGAGAACAGTCACCTGCGCGTCGTCGTCCTCGCCGAGAAGGGCGGCGACGTCGTCTCGTTCCGCGACAAGCGAACCGACGTGGACGTACTGTGGCACGCGCCGCACAACTGGAGTGCGCCGGCGGACCGGTACCTCCCGTCGGACGCGAACTCGACGTGGAACGACCACTACCCGGGCGGGTGGCAGACGAACCTGCCGAACGCCGGCGGCGGGCACGACATCGCCGGCAGCGAGTACGGCCTGCACGGCGAGAGCGCGTTGCTGCCGTGGGACGCGACGGTCACCCGCGCCGACGGCGACGCCGTGACCGTCCGCCTCGACGTCGAACTCGTGCGCTACCCGTTCACCGTCGAGCGAGAACTGACGATGCGGGCCGGCGAGTCGCGACTCCGAGTGGAGGAGCGCGTGACGAACGAAGGCGGCGTCGAACTCGACTACGTGTGGCAACAGCACCTCGCCCTCGGCCGCCCGTTGCTCGGGCCGGAGGCCCGATTGGACGTGCCGGCGCGGCGAGGCGTCGTCGAGGAGTACAGCGACGCGTACCCGAACAGGCGACTGGAGAGCGGAGCGGCGTTCGACTGGCCGGACGCGCCCGCGGACGACGGCGGCGAAGTCGACCTCTCGGCGGACTTCCCCGACGCAGACGCCGAGATTCACGACTTGGCGTACGCAGTGGACCTCGAAGACGGCTGGTACGCGCTCACGAATCCGGACGTGGACCTCGGGTTCGCCCTCCGCTTCCCGACTGACCCGTTCGAGACGCTGTGGTACTGGCAGCCGTTCGGCGGGTACGAGGAGGCGCCGTTCTGGAACCGCACGTACAACGTCGGTCTCGAACCGACCACCGCCTACCCCGGCGACACGGACGGCCAGCGAGCGACGGGGACGGTGAAGACGCTGTCTCCGGGCGAGACGGTGTCGGCCGAGTTCGTCGCAACGACGTACGGCGGCCTCTCGTCGGTCGAATCCGTCACGCCCGACGGCGAGGTGCGCGGGACCGAACGCGGCGACGACACGGCGGGAGACGGCGCGGCGAGAGACGGAACGAGAGGAGACGGAATGAGAGGAGACGGCACGAGGGACGACGACGCGGCGTAGGCCGGCGCGCGGCGGGAGGTGCGAGAGACCCACGTTTCTTAACCTCCGGCCGCGCACGTCCCGGTAGTCATGGACGAGGAAACCACCGTCTACGACGAGTTGGGCGTCCCGCGCGTGGTCAACGCCGCCGGGACGAAGACGCGCATCGGCGGGAGTCTCATCCGACCGGAGGCTGTCGAGGCGATGAGCCGGGCTGCCGAGTCGTTCGTGCGACTCTCGGACCTGCAGGTGCGCGCGGGCGAACTCGTCTCCGAGGTGACGGGCGCGGAGGCGGGGTACGTCGGTAGCGGCGCGGCGGCGTGTATGACGCTGGCCGCGGCGGCCGCAATCGCCGGCGACGACCTGGGGGCGATGTCCCGCCTGCCCGACACGGAGGGCGTCCCGAGCGAGATAGTGATGCCGCGAACCCACCGCAACGGCTACGACCACGCGTTCCGCGCCGCGGGCGCGACCATCGTCGACGTCGGCAACAACGACAACTACCTCGGGACGGGGTCGAACGGCACCGAACCGTGGGAACTGGCCGAGGCAATCACCGAGGAGACGGCCGCCGTCGGCTACATGGAGAAGGCGTTCAGCGCGCCGTCGCTGGAGACGGTGGTCGACGTCGCGCACGACCACGACGTGCTGGTCATCGTGGACGCTGCCGCCGAGGTGCCGCCGCGGGAGAACCTCTCGGCGTTCGTCGAGGCGGGCGCGGACATGGTCGTCTTCAGCGGCGGGAAAGCCATCCGCGGCCCGCAGACGACGGGCATCCTCGCGGGGAAGCGCGAGTACGTCCGCTCGGCCGCACTCCAGCATCTGGACATGCACGTCGCCGAGTCCGTCTGGGACCCCCCGAGCGAACTGTTCGACAAGGAGTCGCTCGCCGGCGTCCCCCGGCAGGGCATCGGACGGACGCTGAAGGTGGGCAAGGAGGAACTCGTCGGACTCATCGCGGCGTTGGAGGCGTTCGTCGAGGAGGACCAGGCGGCCCTCGACGCCGAGTGGGAGCGCCGACTCGACGTCGTCGCCGACGAACTCGCGGACTGCGAGGGGCTCTCGCTGCGACGGGAACCGGGCGGGAAACTGATGGTCGCGCCCGAACTCCGGGTCGAGGTCCACGCCGACGCCGCCGGTGTCGACGCGGTGGAACTGGTGGGGTCGCTCCGAAAAGAGGACCCGCGAATCTTCGTCGGGTCCGACGAGTTACAGGACGACCTGTTCGCCGTCAACCCGATGTGTCTCGACGACGAGGAGGCTGCGTACGTCGCCGAGCGAATCCGAAGCTACCTCTGAGCCTCACTCCGCCGAGGCGACGACTTCTATCTCGACGCCGATGTCTATCGGTAGGTCGGCGACTTCGACGGCGCTCCGCGCCGGGTACGGCTTCGAGACGTACTCCTCGTACACCTCGTTGACGGCGTCGTAGTCCGACATGTCCGTGACGAACACCGTCGTCTTCACGACGCCGTCGAGCGAACTGCCGCCCGCTTCGAGGACGGCCGCGACGTTTTCGAGCGTCCGCGCGGTCTGCTCGCGAATGTCCTCGCTCACCACGTCGCCGGAGTCCGGGTCGACCGGACCCTGTCCGGAGACGAAGATGCGGTCGCCGTCCCTGATTCCCTGCGAGAAGGGGCCGATGCTGGCGGGTGCTGCGTCGGTCTGAATCTCTTCCATGCGTCGTCCGTGTCGTGTACGGCGGCGGGCTTAGTCGTTACTCCCGCGCGCCCGCGACCGGTCCGCGAGAGTACGGCGGGGGAACGACTTTGTGAGTGGCACGCGTCTCGCCGGTGAGATGGTCCGCCCAGCGATTCAGCTGTACACGCTCAGAGGACTCGACGCGTCGCTGACGGAGACGCTGCACCGCGTCGCCGACACCGCCTACGAGGGCGTCGAGTTCGCCGGCCTCGGCGAGCAGACGCCCGAAGCGGTCGCCGACGCACTCGCCGAAACCGGGCTCGAAGCCGTCGGCGCGCACGTCTCCCTCGAAACGCTCCGGACGGAGTACGACGAGACGGTCGAGGCCTACCGGACCGTCGGCTGCGAGCGCATCGTCGTCCCGACGTACGGCGAGGAGGGGTTCGCGTCGGTGGCCGCGGTTGAGGCGACGGCCGAGGAACTCTCCTCGCTCGCCGACCGACTCCGCGAGGACGGCTTCGAGGCGCACTACCACAACCACGCCTACGAGTTCGCCGCCGTGGACGGCGGGAGCGAGACGGCGTACGACGCGTTCGCGGCGCGGACCGACGACCGACTGGGACTGGAGTTCGACGTGGGACTGGCGCGGCACGGCGGCGTCGACCCGACGGCGTATCTCGACCGCTACGCCGACCGCATCTCGCTGGTCCACCTGACCGATACGGTCCCCGGCAACGACGACACCCTGCACGTCGAACTCGGCGAGGGAGTGGTGGACCTCCCGGCGTGCGCCCGGGCGGCCGTCGACGCCGACGCGGCGTGGGTCGTCCACGAGAACGGGTTGACGACCGACCCGGCGGCGACGCTCGCGTCGAGCACGGACCGGGTGGCGGCGCTCCTCGACGAGACCTGAGTCGCCGCGGCGCGACTGGCGGACGAGCGTCGCCGGTGGGGAGGCCGTCGGTGACGCCAACCCCGTCGCAGTCTCCCGATACGGTCCGCCGTTCTGCGACGCCGGAGACGCGACAGGTCACAATGCTTATCAGAGGCGATACGGTACAGATTCGCATGGAAGGCATCGTCGTGGTCGGGCACGATGCGGCGGTGCAAGCGCACGCTACGCGCTACGCGCGATTCGACGGCGCGGCCGTCAGGGGCGTCGTCACCGGAGGCGACTCGGACCAGACGGTCGACGGACCGCGGTACGAGTCGGTCGCGGACGCTCTCGCGGAGACGGACGTCGACGGCGTCGACGTCTGCGGTCCCGGGTTCGCGCACCCGGCGCCCTGACGGGCGCACTCGACGCCGGAGTGCCGGTCCGGTGCGACCCGCCGTTCGCGCTCTCGGAGTCGCGGTTCGACGACGTCGTCTCGCTCGCGTCGGACGGGGACGGGTGGGTGGCGGCGCACTCGCCGCACCGGTTCTCCCGACTGTACGAACAACTTCGCTCGGCCGTCGAGACGGGCAGCATCGGCGACGTCGGCGTGGCGCGAGTCAAACGGACCGCGCCGTTCGACGCCGGCGACTGGAACGCGTCGTACGACGCGTCCGCGCCGTCGAGTCGTTCGAGGACGCCCTCTGCGCCGTCGTCGCACACGACGTCGACGTGTTCGAGTGGACGTTCGGTTCGGTCGAGCGAGCGTTCGCGCGGGCCCGCGAGGGTGACCGCTGCGACCACGTTCACGCCGTCCTCGCGTTCCGAGAGGGCGGGCGCGGCACCGTCGAGACGACGTGGTATGCCGACTCGCCCCCGGCGCCGCGAGTCGAAGTGGAGTACAGCGGGTCGCACGGCCGACTCGACTTCGACGACAGCGACGTCTCCTCGACGTTGCACGCGGCCGGGACGCCGGTCGACGTGGACCCACCGGAGGACGACTGCCGGGGACGCTGCCTGCACCAGTTCGTCGAGTCCCTCCGCGGCGGTGACAGACCCCCTGCCGGCGTCGAACCGATGGGACCGTCGCGAGTCGCCGTCGCGATGCGGCAGTCCATCGCGGCGGGTGAACCGCGGACCCTCGCGGAGGCGTCGCGATGACCGTCCGCGTCGGCATCTGTTCGACGGCGCACGTCAACGCCGAGGTGTACGCGGCGCTCCTGGCGAAACTCCCCGACGTGGACCTCGTCGGCGTCTCCGAGCAGACCAGAGAGCGGGCGCACAAGCTGGCGGGGACGGTCGGTACCGCGGCGATGACGCACCGCGAACTCGTCCGCGCCGCAGACGGCGTCGTCGTCTGCTCGCCGACGGCCGTCCACGAGGAACTGGTGGACCTCGCGCTCCGCCACGACGTGGCCGTCCTCTGCGAGAAACCGCTCGCGACGTCGCTCTCGACAGCGAAGGCCATACGCGACCGCTGTGCGAAGCGCGACCTGCCGACGGGGATGGCGATGCCGATTCGGCACAGCCGACCGATGGCACGGCTCAAGGAGCGCTACGAGGCGGGGTCAATCGGCGAACTCGTCTCCGTCTCCGGCACCAACCGCGGTCGGATGCCGGGCGGCTGGTTCGTCGACCCCGAACTCGCCGGCGGGGGAGCCGTCGCGGACCACACCGACCACATCGTCGACGTGGTCCGGTGGATAACGAGCGAGGAGGTAGAGGAGGTGTACGCCGAGACCGGAACGCGGTTCTACGAACTGCCGGTCGAGGACGTGAACCTGCTGTCGATGACGCTCTCGAACGGCGCGTCGTTCTTCCTCGACGGGTCGTGGAGTACGCCGCAGAAGAACCCGTTCTGGGGGGACGCGAGCGTCGAACTCGTCGGCACCGAGACGACGCTGTCCGGAGACTGCTTCGGCCGACGGTACACGCACGTCAGCGACACGAGCAAGGACCGGAGCAACGAGTCGATATTCTGGGGCGCGGACCCGAACAACGCGCTGTTGCGCGAGTTCGTCGCGGCGATTCGCGGCGAGGCGACCCCGGCCACGTCCATGGACGACGCGGTCCGGACCGCCGCCGTCATCGCCGCGGCGTACGAGTCCGCGGAACGCGGCGAACCGGTCGAAGTGACGTACTGACTCTCCGTTCTCCGCGCGTCGACGGGCGGTTCGACTCAGTTGGACGGCGCGGTGAGTTCCGACTTCTCGACGGCGACCGGTTCGGTCTCGGCTATCGACTCGTAGGCGGCTTCGACCACGGCGACGTCCTCGACGGCGTCCGCCCCCGTCTTCGACGGCGGGCGGTCCTCCGCGACGGCCTCCACGAAGTCGTCGACGAGTCCCTCGTCGGGGTTCGACCCCCAGTAGAGCGACTTGATGCCGGGGTCGCCGGCGTCGCGCGTCTGCTTTATCGTCTGGTCGAAGCAGTCGATGGAGACGACGCCCTCGGTACCGACGAGTCGGAGCGTCGCGTCGCCCCAGAAGTCCCACTCGTCGGGTTTGCTCCACGACCCGTCGAGGACGAACTCGGTGCCGTCGGTGAGCGTCATCGACAGCAGGTTCACGTCTTCGACCTCGATGTCGTGGAAGCGCGTGTCCGCCTCCGCGTACACCTCCTCGACCTCCTCGCCGGTTATCCATCGGACCACGTCGAGGAGGTGGACCGAGTGGTCGACGACGGCGCCGCCGCCGGAGGCGTCGCTCTCGACGAACCACCCGCCGGGCATCTTCCCGCGGTTCGTCCCGCGGAGGAACTGCAGGTCGCCCAGCGCGCCGTTGTCCATCGCCGTCTTCGCGTTCAGGACGGGTTGGCTGAAGCGGAGCGGCATCGCCACGCCGAGGTTGACGCCGGCGTCCCGACAGGTCTCGACCATCTCCTCGGCCTCCGCCACCGTCGGCGCGAGGGGTTTCTCGCAGAGGACGTCCGCGCCGGCGTCGGCGGCGCGTTCGACCCAGTCGAGGTGGTCGGCGTTCGTCGAGCAGACGACGACGCCGTCGGCGTCGGCGAGCAACGCGTCGCGTCGCGGTACTCGACGCCGTACTCCGCGGCCTTCGAGCGACCCCGGTCGGCGTCCGCCGCGGCGTCGGTGACGCCGACGAACTCGGCGTCGGGGTGGTCGTCGAGGGCGGCGGCGTAGGAGTCGGCGTGCAGGTGCGCGGTCGAACAGATGCCGAGACGGACGGTCACGTGCCCACCTCCGCGGGCGCGACGGGTTCACCGCGCTCGCTCGACTCGATGGCCGCGAGGGCGATTTTGACCGCCTGTCGGGCGTCGTCGGGAGTGATTTCCGGCTCCCGGCCGGTCTCGGCGCACTCGACGAAGTGTTCGAGTTCCTTCGTGTACGGACTCACCGCCAGCGGACTGGCCGGCGCGTCGCCCCTCCGCGCCGCCGGAGACGCGGACGGCGTTCTCGTCTCGGGCGTCGAACTCCAGCAAGCCCTCGTCCCCCGCGAACTCGTAGCTCGTGACGAACGGCGACCCCTCCGGGTAGGCCCAGGAGGCTTCGACGTGGCCGACCGTCCCGTCCTCGAAGCGGAGGACGACCGACGAGTGCTGGTGCAGGTGGCCGTCGTCCCACTCGGCGGTCCGGGCGAACACGCGGTCGACTTCGCCGACGACCCACCGGAGATAGTCGAAGTCGTGGATGGCCATGTCGAGCAGGACGCCGCCGCTCTGCTCCTTGTCGCCGAACCACGAGTTCGTGCCGTAGCGCGGCGGCGACGAGAGCCGTTCGGTGGTCATCGTCCCCGGCGCGCCGATTTCGCCGGCGTCGATTCGTCGCTTCGCCTCGACGTACTCGGGGAAGTACCGCAACACGTGCCCCGTCATGAAGGTGACGTCGGCGTCCGCGACGGCGTCGACGATGGCGTCCGCGTCCGCCGCGGTGCGAGCGAGCGGTTTCTCGCAGAACGCCGAGAGCCCGCGGTCGACGGCGGCCTCGATGAACGGTCGGTGTGTCGGCGTCGGCGAGCAGATGTCGACGGCGGTGAGGTCCGCCTCGTCCATCATGTGCTCGGCGTCGTCGTACGTGTCCGCGTCCGGCGTGTGCGCCGCGGCGAACGCCTCCTTGTCGTCTTCGAGAGACGCGACGGCGACGACCTCCGCGCCGGGTATCTCTTGGTAACAATTCGCATGGGTCTCGGCCATGAAGCCACTCCCCACTAGTCCAATTCGTTGCATCGGATTTATCGTGCGGAACTGGAGGTATTAAAGTTTGTGCAGCCGCGGACGGCGGTTAGATGTTCGACCACGTCGTCGTGACCGTCCCGGACGTGAACCCGACGCCGGCGAATCGGTCGCTCTGATCGAACACCGACCGGACGACCGACGGGTCCTCTAAGAGCCGGTGCTGGAGGTAGCTCCCGCGGGCGCGTCCGTCGCCCGTCCGTTCGATTTCGAGGACTTCGAGGAACTCCCACTCGCGCAGTAGGTCGTGGACGCGTCGCTTCGAGAGCGTCTCGAGTCCCGCGTCCGCGCAGATGTCCTCGTAGGCCGCGTACACCTCCGCGGTCTTGACGTCCGCGTCTTCTCGACGAGGGCGAGCGAGACGACCGAGAGCAGCGCCGCCTTCTGTTGGGCCGTCGCGCCCGCGAGGAGCGCTCTGACTCGGTCCCGTTCGGCGAGGGTCCGCGCCTCCCGCACGTGGTCGGCGGTGATGGTGTCGGCCCCCTCGTTCGCGGCGAGTTCGCCGGTGTGGCGGAGCAGGTTGATGGCCTTCCGGGCGTCGCCGTGTTCCTCGGCGGCGAGCGACGCGCACTCGGACACCGCGTCGTCAGAGAGCACGCCGCTGTCGAACGCGTCCAATCGACTGCGGACTATCTCGCGGAGCGCTTCGCGGTCGTACGGGGTGAAGACCAGTTCGCGCTCCTGGAGGCTGCTCTTGACCCGTTCCTCCAGTCGGTCGCGGTACTTGATCTTGTTACTGATGCCGACGATGCCGACCGAACAGTGGCGGAGTTTCTTCGCCTCCGTCGCCCGCGACAACTGCATGAGAAAGTCCGTCCCGTCGAGGCAGTCTATCTCGTCGAGGACGACGAAGGCGACGTCGAAGCGGTCGTCGAGAACCTCCCACAGGAGGCTGTAGTACCGAGAACGACCGTAGCCGCTCTCCGGGACGGTGACGTCCGTCTCCTCGGGGTCGTTCAATCCGCGGGCGGTCGCTCGCACGGCGCGCGTCTCCGTGTTCTCCTGCGAACAGTCGACGACGACGCGACCGACCGTGACCTCGTTCTCGCTCGCGGCGGCGACGATGCGGTTCGTGGTGTAACGGGCGCAGAGCGACTTGCCCGTCCCGGTCTTCCCGTACAGGAAGACGTTACTCGGGTCGTCGCCGGTGATGGCGGGGTTGAGAGCGGTCGCGAGACGGCGGATCTCCTCGTTCCGCGCGACGATGTGGGACGGGTCGGGGACGTACCCCACGTCGAGGAGTTCCTTCTTCGAGAAGACGTGATCCTGCGCGCTGAACGCGTCCCCGAGGCCGCTGGCGTTCTCGACCGGTCCGCCCTGCCGTGTCATGAGTTGACAATACGCCGACGCGCTCCATAAACGCACCGGGCAGTCGCAGGCGGCGGCCGGCCGTTCCCGTCTCCGGACACCACCCCCTCCCCTCGTTTCACCTGTATCGCATTACAGACCTACTATCGTAATGCCGTGTGAGTCGTTTACTACCGAAGGAGTTCACGTGAACGGCGTTCGCAGTCGCTGCAGGCGTTCGTAGCGAGTGAAGTCGACAGAAGGGACTGCGGGGGGCGACTGGCCGAAGCCGTCAGCCGAGGTACTCGTCGGCCCCTTTGTGCAGGGGGACGAACCCCTCGGCGAACTCGACGCCTCTGGTCCGCCCGAGGACGCGCGCCTCGGCGCGGACGCCCTCGACGAGGCCGTCGAACTCCGCGTCGATGCCGCCGTGTTCCTCCAGCCACTCGACCTGTGACTCGTGCTGGAGAATCGCCTCCTCTTTCGTCGAGTGGTGGTCGGTCACGTCGATGTGAACCTCCGGTTCGAACGACGACGTCGGCTTGCCGAAGTAGTAGACGTTGTCCGGTTCGCACGGGTCCGCGTCCGTCTCCAACAGCGGCAGCGAACACATGTAGTAGGCGTCGGTGACGAGTCGGGAGGTGACGCGGTGGTCGGGATGCATGTCGTCGCGGAAGTGCGTGAGGACGACGTCAGGTCGCAGTTCGCGGAGTTCTTCGACGAGGGTGAGTCGGTTCTCCAGCGAGTACGTCACCCGGCCGTCCTGAAAGTCGAGGAACGACGCCTCCGCGCCGAGTGTCTCGGCGGCCGCCTCCGCCTCTGCCTCGCGCGTCGCGGCCAGTTCCGCCTCGGTGGTGTCGAACCCGCCGTACTCGCCGCGGGTCATGTACACGATAGTCACGTCGTCGCCACGGTCAGCGTGCTTTGCGAGCGTCCCGCCGCAGAAGATGTCTGCGTCGTCGGGATGCGCGACTACTGCTGTGAGATGCATACACACGATAGTGAGAGAAACCGCTAATAAGCGTTGCGCCGGGGGAGACGCGTGCCCGGCGACGCGGCGAGCGAGTCGGGGAGCGCGCGCGAACGGTGTCGGAAGCGACGCGGCGTCACGAGAAGACGTACGAGAGGTCCGACTGCACGCGCGGGAGCATCCGCTCCGCCGCCGTCCGGTACGGCGGAACCTCCGCGGTCACCCAGCCGTCGTAGCCGGCGTCGTGCAACGCCGCCTCGACGGCGGGCCAGTCCACGTCGCCCTCCAGCGGATAGGTGAACGCCTCCATCGTGTCCACGTCGGTCCGGTAGTCCTTCACGTGGACGCGTTCGATGCGGTCGCCGAGGATACGAATCCACTGCTCGGGGTGGCCGAACCGCCTGACGTTGCCCACGTCGAAGTACGCCCCGACGGGGCCCGACGCGGAGGCTCGGTCGACGAACTCGGCGAACTCCATCGGCGAGAGCAGGAAGTCGTTCCAGACGTTCTCGACGCAGACGGTCACGCCGTGTTCGGCGCCGACGGTCGCCAGCGCGCGAACGGAGTTCAGCGCCCGGTCGTACACTTCGTCGTACGGTTCGGACTCGCCGACGACGCCGGGGACGACGAGGACGGCGCCCGCGCCGAGTTCGGCCGCGAGTTCGATCATCCGTTCGCCCACGTCGATGCCGGCCGCGCGCGTGGCGTCGTCGTCGCTCGCCAACTGGCGGTCCCAGTGGAGCGTCGTCGCGACGGCGGGGGACGGCGAGTCCGAGTTCGTCCAGTCGGTCGGCGAACGCGGCGACCGAGTCGTCGTCCCAGAGCGGTCCGTCCGCGGTCAGGTTCGGTTCGATGCCGTCGTACCCGGCGTCGGCGACGAGTTCGGCGTTCCGACCGAGCCCGTCCGCTGGGAATCCCATCTGGTTCAGTGCGAACTGCATGCGGCCCCACGTGCGTCCCGGACCGAGTTAATGGTTCGTGTGACGTGAGCGAATGTCACGGCTACCGGTCCGTGCCGTCACCGCGGGGCAAGAAATTTATATCGCGAGAGGATTTTGACGGTACATGGGAACGCTTAGCCTGGGAGAGTTGACCAAAGTATTTCAGGACGGCGGTGGCGAGATAGTCGCCGTCGACGGTCTGGACATCGACATCGAGGACGGCGAGTTCGTCGTGTTCGTCGGCCCGTCCGGCTGTGGCAAGTCGACGACGCTCCGCTGTATCGCCGGTCTCGAACTCCCGTCGAGTGGCTCCATCGTGCTCAACGGCGACGACATCACCGACAAGAGCGCGACCGACCGAGACATGGCGATGGTGTTCCAGAACTACGCGCTCTACCCCCACATGACGGCGCGGGAGAACATGTCGTTCGGTCTGCGGATGGGGACCGACCTCTCGAAGGAGGTCATCAGCGACCGGGTGCAGGAGACGGCCGAGATGATGGGCATCGAGGACCTCCTGGAGAAGAAGCCCGGCGAACTGTCCGGCGGTCAGCAACAGCGTGTCGCCCTCGGGCGGTCCATCGTGCGCGAACCGGAGGTGTTCCTGATGGACGAACCGCTCTCCAACCTGGACGCCAAACTCCGCACGACGATGCGGACCGAACTGCAGGAACTCCAGCAACGCCTCGGCGTCACGACTATCTACGTCACGCACGACCAGACGGAGGCGATGACGATGGGCGACCGAGTCGCCATCCTGAACGACGGCGAACTCCAGCAGATAGGCACCCCGCTGGAGTGTTATCACGAACCGGCCAACGAGTTCGTCGCCGGCTTCATCGGGTCGCCCTCGATGAACTTCATCGACGTCTCGGTCCGGACCGGTGCGAGCGAACTCGTCCACGACCGATTCACCTACCCCCTGAGCCGAGAGACGCAGTCGCTGGTCGAGGACGCCGGTGCCAGCGACGCCCTCACGCTCGGCATCCGACCGGAGGACGTCCGCGTCGTCTCGGAGGCGACGGACGCCTCGTTCCCCGTCACCGTGCAGGTGGTCGAACCGCTCGGCGAGGTCAGCTACGTCTACTTCGAACTCGAGGACGGCGTGACGTACACCGTGAGCGTCGGCGGCGACGTGCTCATCGAGGAGGGCACGACGGTCCACATCGAGTTCCCCGAGGAGAAGATACACCTGTTCGACGGGACGACGGGCGAGGCCATCAAGAACCGGACCGCACCGAAAGAGATGACGCTGGACCGCCAGAGCGTCTGACTCCCGAGCGAACCGGGCTGTGTCGCCGTGAGGTCGTCCGTCGACGGCCGACGCTCGCTATCAGACTGCGACTGATTGTCGTACATATTGACCATATGCAAAACCATTAAATGGCGTGAAATATGTCATGGGAACGCATGACTAGAGTCAACAGGCGAACGCTCCTCGGAGCGATCGGAACGGCCGGCGTCGCCGGTCTCGCAGGGTGTAGCGGTGGAAACGGTACGGAGACCACCGGCGGCGGCGGTGGCACCGAAGGCGGGAGTACGACGAGTGGCGGTGACACCGAAGGCGGGAGCGACTCCGGGTCGGGGCAGATGCCGGATTCGATGACGAACTGGGCGTGGAACGACCCCTCGCTCCAGCCCGTCAGGGAGGACCAGGCGGCCGAGTTCGAGGAGATGACGGGGACGTCCATCAACTGGCAGACGTTCCCCTTCGGCGACTTCACGGCCAAGTTCACGTCGGCGCTGCAGGGGGGCAACGCGCCCGACACCACCGCGCTGTCGGTGCTGTGGGTGCCCCGCTACGCCGCCCAGAACGTCATCCTCGACCTCGAACAGGAGGGGTTCAGTTCGGACAACTACGTCGGCGGTGCCAAGCGAAACGCCATGACGAACGGCTCGCTGTACAGCGTCCCGTGGTACGCCGACTGCCGCGCCCTCGCCATCAACAAGACGATGTTCGAGGCGGCCGGCCTGGAGATTCCGGACCCGATGACGCGTCCCTCGTGGGAGGAGTGGAAGTCCTGGGTCGACGCACTCGCGGAGGAACACGGGACCGGGTACGGGATGCCGGCGGGCGAGGGGTTCGACGGCTTCGTGCTCTCGAACGGCGGCGGCTACATCAACGACGACGCCAGCGAGGCCATCATCAACAACGACGCCGCCCTCGAAGCCGCCGAGTTCCTCCAGCCGATGGTGACGGACGGGAAGATAGAGACGTACACCGGGGGCGGCGCGACGACGGCCGGCGCCCAGTTCGAGTCGAAGAACATCCCGATGTACTACGCCGGGTCGTGGGACTACGGCCGCATGGAGGACGCCGGACTCGACTGGCAGTACGTCCCGCACCCGAGCGGGCCGCAGATAGACACCAGTCACACGTGGAGCGCCGGCGTCTACTACTCGGTCCCCAGTCGCGGCGGGGCCAACCAGGAGGCCGGCCTCCGGTTCCTCGAGTACATCTCGTCGGTCGAGACGCAGAAGAAGGTCGTCGAGGCCATCGGCGGCTTCCCCGGACTGAAGGAGGCGTACGAGACGGACTACTTCAACAACTACATCGAGGAACACCCGAAGCTGAAGACGATAGAGCAGGAGATGTCGAACACCATCGCCTTCCCGGACCACCCCGAAGTCGGGACGATGTGGACGGCGGTCCACACGCAGGCGGAGGCGCTCTGGACGGGGACCGAGCCGAAGCAGGCGCTCGACAAGGCCGCACAGGAGATAGAGAGTGTCCTCTGAAGACCCCTCTCCCATTCAGCGATGAGCACACACACAGCACGGGAGATTCCGAAGCAGGTGTCCGAGTGGCTGACGGAGACCGGCCTCGTGGACGGCCAGACGAACCCGATGTGGTACCTCATCGTCGTCCCGAAGGTGGTCCTGTTCGGGGTCATCATGGTCATCCCGTTCATCGGGGCGTTCTACGTCAGCTTCCACGAGTGGGCACCGCTCGCGCAGACGCATCCCTTCGTCGGCCTGGAGAACTACGTGCAGTTGCTCAACGACGAGGTGTTCTGGAAGTCGCTGCAGAACACCGCCTTCTACGCCGCGATGCTGCTGCTGTTCGACGTGCCCATCGCGCTCGGGTTGGCGCTCCTGCTCAACATGAAGCTCCGGGGGACGCGCTTCTACTCGGCGGCCATCTTCCTGCCCGTCGTCACCTCCTGGGTCGTCGTCTCACTCATCTGGACCTGGATATACAGCCCGACGAACGGCATCCTGAACGTCACGCTGGCGTCGCTCGGACTGCCCACGTACGACTGGCTGGGCAACCGCTCGCTGGCGATGCCGGCCATCACGGCGATGAGCATCTGGAAGCACATCGGGTTCAACATGGTCATCTTCCTCGCCGGCCTCGGCGGGATTCCCGACCACTACTACGAGGCCGCCATCGTGGACGGCGCGTCCCGCTGGCAGCGCTTCCGGTACATCACCCTGCCCCTGCTCAAGCCGACGGCGTTCTTCGTCGTCACCGTGACGATGATCTTCTCGTTCCGCGTCTACACGCAGGTGTACGTCATGACGAACGGCGGTCCGGTCAACTCGACGTACACGCTGATGTTCTACTTCTGGGAGCAGGGCTTCGGCCAGTTCAACTACGGCTACGCCAGCGCGATGGCCGTCGTGCTCCTCGTCATCGTGTTCACGTTGAGCATCTTCCAACAGCAAACGTGGGGGTCCGACGTTGAGTACTGACCTCGACCTCGGCAGCGAGGACCGACCGCAGTCGGGTCACGCCGCCGGTGCCGGCCAGTACGTCGTCAAGGCCCTCGCGCACGGCATCCTCATCGTCGCGAGCGCGCTCGCCGTCGTCCCGTTCGCGTACGCGCTCCTGACCTCGATGAAGCCCGAGGAGAACATCTTCAGCACGATGGGACAGCTCATCCCGGCGGAGCCGACGTTGATGAACTACGTCAACATCTGGATGCAGAACCCGCTGGACCGGTGGATATTCAACAGCCTCCTGCTGGCCGCCGGCGTCGTCTTCTTCACCCTGCTGCTCGACAGTCTCGCGGGCTACGCGCTCGCGAAGGGCGACTTCAAGGGACAGCGGTTCGTCTACCTGCTCGTCGTGGGGACGCTCATCGTCCCCCCGCAGGCCATCGTCGTCCCGCTGTACATCGAGATGTCGCAGTTCGACCTCGTCAACACGTACTGGGCGGTGATGCTGCTCTACATCGCCAACCCGTTCGGGGTGTTCATGATGCGGCAGTTCTTCCTCTCGGTGCCCGACTCCTATCTGGAGGCGGCCCGAATGGACGGCTGCAGCACCCTGCAGATATACACCCGCATCATGCTCCCCATGGCGAAGCGGCGCTGTCGTCGCTGGCCGTGTTCACGTTCACGTTCATCTGGGGGGCGTTCCTCTGGCCGCTCATCGTCCTCTCGGACTCGTCGATGTACCCGCTACAGGTCGGTCTCGCCGGCCTCACCGGACAGTACGGCTCCCAGTGGGGGCAGCTGATGGCCGCGGCCATCATCGCCGCGCTCCCGGTCATCACCGCCTACCTGCTGGCGCAGAAGACGTTCATGGAGGGCATCGCCCTCACGGGGTCGAAAGGATGACCGCACTCGCCACACTCGCCGCATTCGCGGCCGTCCCCCTGCGAATCGGCACGGCCGGACTCGACCAACGCGTCTGGGCCGGCGTGCTCGTCTTCGGCTTCGTCACGCTCGCGCTCGGCTACCTCTCGTTCGTCAGACGGGAGTTCGGTGCGGGCATCGTGCTGAAGGCCGGGACGGTGCTGCTGTTCGTCCTGACGCTCCTGTCGTACTTCTGGCCGAGTCGCCCCTGGCCGCACTGACTCTTTCACGGGGTATTTTATCTCCCTCTCTCCTACACGACTGGCATGAGCGCACGATGGTGGTACGGCGCCGCGACGACGGCCGTCGCGTGGGCCGTCTACCTCTTCCTCGGTCGGTCTGCGGACCTCGTGGCACTCCTCTCGACGACCGGGGTCGGTCTCGGACTCCGCGTCGGCCTGTTCGCCCTCTGGTTCCTGTTGCCCGTCTTCGTCGCCCTCGACTGGCGCGCCGTCCGCGAGGACGCCGCCTGGGACCTCGCACTCGGTCCGTGGCTCCTCGTCTCGGTCGTCTGGTTGGCGAACGTCGCCGCCGGAACCGCGTACTGCGTCCGCCGCGAGAGCGCGCTTCGGAACACGGTCCCGTCCGGACGGTGGGCGTACGGCGTCGCCGCCGGCGTCGCGTTCTGGGTCGCTCTCGTCCTCGTCAACCTCCTCTCGGCGGTGGTCGAGACGGGCGTCGTCGGCGCCGTCTTCGCAGGCCCCCTCGTCCTCGTCGCCCTCGCCGGCCTCCCGTTGGCCTGTTATCTCGACGTCGAACACGTCCGCGGACACACGCACTGGTCCCCGTCGAAGCGGTTCTGGCTGGCCGGCGTCAGCGTCCCGGTGGTGAACGTCTTCGTCGGCGGCGCGTACCTGCTCCGCCGGCACGCCGAGTTCGCGGAGACGAGCGACCCCGACACCGTCGAACTCCGCGGCGTCGAGGCAGAACCCGTCGAGCCCGTCCCCTCGCCGTGGTACCGCCGCATCACCCTCGCGACGGCCGCCTACTTCCTGCTGTTCGTCGTCCTCGGCGGCACGCCGGGCCTCCTCTCGGTCGGCCTGTGGCGACTGGCGGCGCTCCTGTGGCTCCCGTTCGGTCTCGCGCTCCTCCCGATGGTCCACCTCGACGTCGAGGCGCTCCGCGACTACGGCCTCGACTGGGGCCCGACGCGGTATCTCTACCTGAGTGCGGCCCTGCTTCCCCCCGTCGCGTTCGCCTACCTGCTCCGCCGGTCCACGATGGGTCGGCGCGCGCTCTCGCTGCCGTAGTCCGACGCTCGGCGACCGCTCGCCCCGGCGGCCGTCGGACGGACTGCCGCCGGGGAACCATTCATGTGAGTCGGTCGCGTGGTCGTCCCCATGAGAGTCGCAGTCGGCGCGATGAGCCACGAGACGAACACGTTCGCGGACGGCACGACCGGAATCGAGTCGTTCGCGACGGCGACGGGGACGGACCTGCCGGACGCCGACGGCGTCGGCCGGTCGCTCGGCGGTATCGTCGAGACGCTGGCGGACGCCGACGCCGAGATACTGCCGACGGCCGGGGCGAGCGCGCTCCCGGGACCGACCGTCGAGCGCGAGGCGTTCGAGTGGGTCCGAGCGGAGTTCCGCGCCCGTCTGGACAGCGAGACGGTCGACGGCGTCTGTCTCGACCTCCACGGATCGATGTCCGTCGAGGACGAACCGGACCCCGAGGGCGCGCTCCTCGCGTCCGTTCGCGAGGCGGTCGGTCCCGAGGTGCCCGTCACCGCCGCGCTGGACATGCACGCGACGATTACCGAGCGCATGGTCGCCCACCTCGACGGCGTCGCGGGCTATCGCACCGCCCCGCACACGGACGCGAGGAGACGGGCGCGCGAGCGGCGGACCTGTTGCTCGCGTCGCTGTCCGGCGAGGCGTCGCTCGCACTCGGGTGGGAGCCGTTCCCGATGCTGTTGGCCGGCGAGCGGTCCGAGTCGGAGGCCGAACCGATGCGCACCCTGCTGGAGCGGTTGCGCGAGGCCGACGAGACGGACGGCGTCTACGACGCCAACTACTTCCTCGGGTTCCCGTGGGCCGACTCGCCGCACGCGGGCTGTCACGCGCTCGTCACCGGCGACGCCTCGGCGGCCGCGACGGTCGAAGAGACGGCGACGGACCTCGCGGCGGCGTTCTGGCGACGGCGCGACGAGTTCGACTTCACGACGGAGGCGCACGACCCGGCGGCCGCGCTGGACGAAGCCGCCGCCGCGGACGCGCGGCCCGTCGTCGTCGCCGACACGGGCGACATCCCCGGCGCGGGCGCGGGCGAGAACGCGACGAACCTCCTCGCGATGCTGCTGGAGCGGTCGGACCTCGGGCGGCGTCGTCGCCGTCGTCTCCGACGCCGACAGTCACGCGACGTGCCGGGCCGCGGAGCGCGGAACCGCCGTCTCGCTCTCGCTCGGCCGCGCCTACCCCGAGGGGACGCCGCTCGACGTCTCCGGAACCGTCCTCGCGCATCACGACACCGACGACGCGAGGACGGCGCTCGTCTCGCTCGACGAGGGCGTCGACGTCGTCGTCGCGGACCGCCGGACCAACGTCCACCGCGACCCGGCGTTCCTCCGTCGCCTCGGCGTCGACCCGTCCGCGCGGCGGTCGTCGCCCTCAAGAGCGGCTACCTGAGTCCGGCGTGGAAGGACCTCGCCGCCAAGCGTCTGTTCGCCTTGACGCGAGGGGAGACCGACCAGCGACTCGCGTCGCTCCCGTACGAACGCGTCCCGCGCCCCTGCTACCCGCTGGACGAGGACGTGACGTGGTCGCCGTAGACGGTCGGAGGGTGACCGACCGCACCGGCGACGGGCGACGGCTACCGCGTCGGGACGCTCAGCCCACCACGTTCAGCCATCGGCGGGAACGAAGCCGTCGGCACCGAGCGACCCGTCGAGGAGGGCGCTCACCGCGACGACGGCGAATCCCACGGCGGCGGCGTACGCGTACATCGACTGGACGCCGACGACGTCGAGCAGGCGTCCCGCGGCGAGTTCGCCGACGCCCGTCCCGGCGGCGAAGCCGAACCCGGTGAGAAACGTCTGCGCCGTCGAACCGATGGCCGCGGGCGCGAGTTCGTGCGCGAGGTTCACCGCCGCGAGCATGAACGCCGCGTAGCCGACGCCGAGTAGCAACTGCATCGCGACGACGAACGCCGGCGCCGGGCCGACGCGTAGAACCCGAACGCGACGATGTGACAGCCGGCGCCCGCGACCAGCAAACTGCGGTACGTCGTCGTGAACCGCGCGGCGGTGAGGAAGACGACGGCCTCTGCGAGCGTCTTCGCGGCGACCGAGAGCCCGGTTATCGCGTCGGTCCCGCCGATGCTGCGGACGTACACCGACAGGTACGCGCTCCCGGCGGGGAACATCGTCCCCATGAGGAACGCGGCGACCAACAGGGCGGCGAAGTTCCGGTCTCTCACGAGCGACGCGGCCCGGAGACCGACGCTCTCGGTCGGCGGCCGACTCGCGACGGGGATGCGCAGGACGATGACGGCGAGGACGGCCATCCCGGCGGCGAAGGCGTAGAAGACGACGACCGAACCGACGCGGGAACTGAGTAGCCCGGTTCCGAGCGCTGCGACGCCGAACGCGATACTGCCGAACGCGCGGATGCCGCCGTACGACAACCCCGTCGAGAGCAGCATCGAGTTGGCGACGGGCTTCACCGGCGCGCGGAACGCCGCGAACGCGACGGTGACGGCCGCCAGAAGCGGGAACACGGCCGCAGTCTGCGGATAGAGGAGCCCCAGCGCCCCCGAGACGGCGACGCTCGACAGCAGGATTCGCTTCTGCGCGCCGAACCGGTCGCTCAACAGCCCCCACCCCGGGAGCGCGGCGATGCCGGCCACCTTGAGCAGGAAGCCGATGGTCCCCATCTGGACGCCGGTCAAGCCGACGGTCTCGAAGTAGGCGTTCCGGAACACGACGAACCCGCTCCACGCCGCGAAGTAGAGGAAGTAGAAGGCTCTAAAGTGGCGACGCTGGTCCATCGACTCCGGATTCAGCGCCCAGCATCTTAATCGCTCGGCTCCGTTCGGCGTCCGCCGCGACGCGAGCGCAACTCAGGGCGTGTCGAACTCGACCACCGTCTTGATGACGTCGTCGCCCGTCTCGAACGCCGCGTCGGCGTCGTCGGGGTCGTAGACGCCGGTGACCAACGCGTCGGTGAACCAGTCGGGGAACGCCGCGAGGCGGTCTTTGGCGGCCTCGTACTGCTCCACGTTGGAGTTGACGCTCCCGAACAGCGCCTTGTTCTCCAGCACGAGTTCGCGGTGCAGTCGGCCGCCGTCGATCTCGAACGTCCAGTCCTCGGGGATGCCGAGGAGCGCACCGACGCCGTTCGGCGCGAGGGCGTCCACCGTCTCGAAGGCGTGCTTCGCG
>NZ_WPCD01000036.1:0-22852 GCF_009741955.1 Halogeometricum sp. CBA1124
GCGACGACGAGAGCGACGGCGGCGAGAGCCACCACCACGAGGGTGGCGACGGCGTCGGCCGACGCGCCTTCCGCGCGCCCCGTCGAATCGATTCGAGACCGCCGGCCGCAGAGGCGAGCGCACCGCGGGCGGGCGGTCCGGCGACCCGCCGAGTCACCGCGACGGCCGACGCGAAACAGAGCGTCGCCGCGACGCCGACGGGGAGCGGGTGAGTGACGACCCGGTGGACGCCGTTGGCGACGCCCCAGAAGGCGTCCCACGAGAGCGCGACGCCGTCGCTCACGGCGAGGAGGTAGACGCCGAGGCCGTAGGCGACGTCGAGGTCCGGGAGCAACGCGCAGAGTGCGGCCACGCCGCCCGCGAGGAGCGCGGACCGCGCGTCGCGCCCGGCGAGTCGGGCCGCGGACCCCGCGAGGGCGAACGCGAGGAACTCGTGCCCGACGAACATCTACGGTGCGACGGGGCGTGCGGGAGTCGGGTCGTCGGCGTCCCCGACGGGCGGGCACCGAGCGTCGAGCGACGGGCGGCGGTTCATATCGGATTTACAGACAGAACTGCGAGCGAGGATATAACCTTTCTGTCCGCTCCCGACGGCGCTAGTTCGACGGCGTCGACGTCGCGGTTCCCTGCTGGGCCTGCGACTTCGCCTGCTGGAAGGTGGTCTGCGGGAGCAGGGCGTTCACCTCGCCCGACGAGAGCGTCGCGAGGAGTGCGGCCGGCGACCCGCCGACGAGGAGGAGGCCGAACCGGTCGAGCGAGTCGGCGACGGTGAGGTCCGGGTTCGACTCGGCGCGCTCTGCGAACGACGCCACGGCGTCCGAGCGGAGGTCCTCCTGCGCGGACCGGTACTCCGCCTGCGCCTCGCTTCGAGAGATGTTTCCGGAACTGAGCGCGGACTGTATCTCCTGTTGTCGCCGCTGCAAGGCCTGCTGGTCGGCCTGGACCGCGACCGCGACCCGTTGGTCGCCGTCTCCGCCGGTTCCGGTGCCCGTTCCGGCGTCTTCCTGCGAGCCGAGCGTGTCCCGGAGGCCGCTACAGCCGGCGAGGGAGGCGGCGGTTCCGGTTCCGGCGAGTTCCAAGAAGCGTCGTCGGTCTGCGTCGAAGTCCATCGGGTAGGCGTTCGGTCTCCCGCGGAAAACGGTGCCGAAACGGGATTCGTCGGGTCCCGAGACGGTGCCCCGGACCGACGCGTTCGCGGGACGGCGACGACGGCAGCGACGGACCCCCCAACATACGTGTCTCCGGGCCGTCCCGTCCCCATGGACGTCACCGAGATAGACCACGTGAACCTCCACGTTCCCGCGGACGGCGTCGAGACGGCCGTCGAGTTCTACCGGGACCGGTTGGGGCTGGCGATAGAGAACGAGGAGAAGTACGAGTCGGGCGACAAACCGTTCGTCTCCGTCCGCCTCGCGCCGGGTGCGGTGATGCACGTGCAACCGGACGAGGACTTCGAGGCGCCTGACGACGCCAACTTCGACCACGTCGCCCTCCGCGTCGACGCCGACATCGAGTCGCTGAAGGCGGAGCTAGCGGACGCCGGCGTCGCGGTGGACCGCGAACTCGAACCGCTCGGCGCGACGGGCGTCGCCCCCGCCGTCTACGTCACCGACCCGTTCGGCTACACGCTCGAACTGAAGGCCGAGCGGTCGTGACGGTCCCACCCGCCACGTCCGCGACCGGTCGCTCCGCCGCCGGCGCGGACCGAACGCTTTTCGTCGCCGTGGGCTCAGTCTCACGTAACCGATGACCGGAGTACGCCCGAACGCGACGCGACGGACGGGGGCGGCGCTCGCCGCCCTCGGCGTCGTCCTGTTGGTCTCCTCGCTCCTCGTCAGCGCAGCCCTCGCACCGACCGTCGGCACCGCGGACGACGACGGCGCGCGACAGACGCTCGTCGGGTCGCAAGGCGGCGGTCCCGGCCTCCACGAGGCCGGGTCCGTCTACCTGCTCGACGGGAAGGAGACGCAGTGGAAGGCGGGAGGAACGGACAGTTACTTCGACGTGACGATGCTGGACAACGGGAGCGTCCTCGCGGGGTTCATGGACTCCGGTTACGAGGACTGCGGCCCGTACGACGCGCCGTGTACCCACACCGGCTTCCGCGTCCTCGAACCGAACGAGAGCGGCGGCGCCGACATCGTCTCCGAGTACTCCTTCCCGGTTCGCACTCGCGCGAACAGCGAAGTCCACGACGTCGAACTGCTCCCGTCGGGCGAGTTTCTCGTCACCGACATGGAACACGAACGCGTGTACACCGTGAAGGGCGGCGAGGTGACGTGGCAGTGGAACGCGAGTTCGCGGTACGAGGCGCCGCCGGACCCGACGAAGGCCGACTGGCTCCACATCAACGACGTGGACGTCATCTCCGAGGACAGATACCTCGTCTCCGTCCGCAACGCCCACCAACTCGTCGTCGTCGAACGCGGCGAGGGCGTCGTCGAGGTGATAAACGAGGACGAGGACGACGACGGCGACAACTTCGGCGACCCCGAACTGCTGAACCAACAGCACAACCCGCAGTGGTTGGGCGAGGGGTCGGTGCTCGTCGCCGACAGCCACAACGACCGCATCGTCGAACTCCACCGCAACGAGTCGACGGGCGACTGGGACGTCGCGTGGGCCCTGTACGAGGCCGAGGGCGTCTCGTTCAGTTGGCCGCGGGACGCGGACCGACTGGAGAACGGGAACACGCTCGTCACCGACTCGCTGAACCAGCGCGTCGTCGAGGTGAACGAGTCCGGCGCGACGGTGTGGAGTTACAAGACGCCGCTGGTCCCCTACGAGGCCGAGCGTCTCCCCGAGGGGGAGACGGTGGGCGCCACCCGCTACGCCGCCGAGGACGACGCACGGGTGAACCCCGACCGGAAGGTCCCCGTCCTGTCGTTCCTCCTCGTCGTCCTCCAGACCGGCCTGCAGGTGCCGTTCTGGTTCACCGAACTCCACGTCGGAATCACGCTCGTGTCGCTGACGATGGTGCTCGGCGGGGCCATCGTCGCGGTCCGCGACCGGTAGTCCGGCGCGGCCGTCGGACTCGGACGCGGCCGCGGACCGTCACGGTGCGCCCCCGGCACCGCACCACGCTGTTTTTGCGCGCTCCCGTCGGAGTCGGCGTATGGTAGACGACGAGACGACGGACGAGGGAGATGGCGCGGACGCGACGATGGACGACGCGGACACGTCGACGGACGAACTCGCGTGGCGGACGACGGACTCCGCGATAGACTACGCCTGCCCGGGGTTCGACGTCCGGATGGACGACGTGACGCTCCCGGACGGGACGGAGACGGACTTCCACTACGTCGACGAACCCGAGGCCGTCGTCGTCCTCCCGTTCACGCCCGACGGCGACGTGGTGCTGGTCGAGGAGTGGCGACAGGCGGTCGGCCGGGTGAACCGCGGCCTCCCCGCGGGGTCGCTGGAACCCGACGACGACGATATCGCGGCGGCCGCCCGGCGCGAACTCGCCGAGGAGACGGGGTTCGAGGCGGGGTCGCTCGAACGCGTCGGAAGCGTCGAACCCGCCAACGGCCTCCTGAACAGCGTCCACCACCACTTCGTCGCCCGCGACTGCGAACCCACCGCCGAACAGGAACTCGACTTCAACGAGAGCATCCGCGTCGCCGTCGAACCGTACGAGGACGTCCTCGCCGCCGCGGTTGACGGTCACCTGCGCGACGGCCGCGCCGTGCTGGGAATCCTCCGCTACGAACTCGCCGGCCGCTGGCGCTGAGGACGAAGCACGAACCGTTTTGACGGGCCGTCCCCAACACCGACTGTGTCCTCCGACTCTCACACCGAGTCGCGCCGGTGTCGCCGGACGCCGACGCCTCTCCGGCCGGGGGTGCCGCCCGCGCAATCGCCGTGGCCGTCCTCCTCGCCATCGCCGGCCCCGTCCTCGGTATCGTCCTCGTCAACCTCGCGGTGGTACCGCTGGCGTTCGCCGGCGTCGAGATAACGCCCATACTCAACATCTCGCTGTCGCTCGTGTTCCTGACGTGGGGCGGCATCGGCGGGGTGGCGCTCCTGTACCTGCGCTACCGTGGGAAGGACCTCTCGTACTTCGGCGTCCGCGTCCCGTCGTTCCGCGACTGGGTCGCCGCCGTCGTCGGTTACGTGGCCGCCCTCGCCCTCGGTCTCTCGGCGGCCGTGGTGGTGAGCCAACTCGGCGTCGAAGCGGGGACGAATCAGGCGGCCCAGTTGGGGATGGAAAACCCCGAAGTGCTGCTGCTCCTCCTGCCCGCGTCGTTCCTGTTCATCGGCGTCGGCGAGGAACTGCTGTTCCGCGGCGTCGTCCAGACGCGCCTCCGCGAGACGTTCTCGCCCGCCGTCGGTATCCTCCTCGCGAGCGTCATCTTCGCGGCCATCCACTACGCCGCCGTCTCGGGGTCGCCGATGGCCCGTTTCACCAGCATCAGCCTCCTCATCTTCCCGAGCGTCGTCTTCGGCATCGTCTACGAGTACACGGACAACCTCGTCGTCCCCGTCCTCATCCACGGCGCGTACGACGCGACGCTGTTCTCGATGCTCTATCTGGCGGTGAAGTTCGCCGAGATGCCGCAGGAGACGGTCCTGTTCGTCTGACTGCCCGGCGGCGAGGCCGGCCGAACGCAACGATTCGCTCGGTAGTCACGCCGGACCGACCGAACGCAACGATTCGCTCGGTAGCCACGCCGAACCGACCGAACGCAACGATTCGCCCGGCGGCGAGGGCCGACCGAACGCAACGATTCGCCCGGCGGCGAGGGCCGACCGAACGCAACCCTTAGCAACGCCCCCGGGAAAGACGAACCATGCGCGACCACTTCGAGATACGCGACGGGGACGCCGCCGGCCGAATCGGCGAACTCGACGTCCCCCGCGCGGGCGTGACGGTCGAGACGCCGGCGTTGTTGCCGGTGGTCAACCCCAACATCGTCACGGTGTCGCCCGCGCGCCTCGAATCGGACTTCGGGGCGCAGATTCTCATCACGAACTCCTACATCATCCACAAGAACGACGACTTACGCGAGGAAGCCCTCGACGTCGGACTCCACGAGATGCTCGGCTTCGACGGCGCCATCATGACCGACTCGGGGTCGTTCCAACTCGCCGAGTACGGCGAGATAGCGGTGACGACCGAGGAGATTCTGCAGTTCCAGTACGACGTCGGGACCGACATCGGCACGCCCGTCGACATCCCGACGCCGCCGGACGTCTCGCGCGAACAGGCCGAACGCGAACTCGCCGTCACCGAGGAGGCCCTGCGCGACGCCGAGGCCGTCGAGACGGGCGAGATGCTGGTCAACGCGCCGGTACAGGGGTCGACGTACCCGGACCTGCGCGAGGAGGCGGGGCGGGCGGCCTACGAGACGGACCTCGACGTGTTCCCCGTCGGTGCCGTCGTCCCCCTGATGAACGCCTACCGCTACGACGACATGGTCGACGTGGTGGCGGGGGCGAAGCGCGGACTCGGCCGTGACGCGCCGGTCCACCTGTTCGGCGCGGGCCACCCCATGATGTTCGCCCTCGCCGTCGCCGCGGGCTGTGACCTGTTCGACTCCGCCGCGTACGCCCTGTACGCCCGCGACGGCCGCTACCTCACCGTCCGCGGCACCGAACACCTGGAGGACCTCGACTACCTGCCGTGTTCCTGCCACATCTGCGCGTCGCACACGCCGGACGAACTCCGCGCGGCCGGCGACACCGAGCAGGAACGCCTCCTGGCCGAACACAACCTCCACGTCTCCTTCGAGGAACTGCGCCGCGTGAAGCAGGCGATTCGGGCGGGCAACCTGCTCGAACTCGTGGAGGAACGCGCCCGCTCGCACCCCGCGATGCTCGACGGCTACCGCGCCCTGTTGGACCACGCCGACCAACTCGAACGCGAGGATCCCGTCTCGAAGGGGTCGTTCTTCTCGCTCTCGGCGGAGAGCGCGCGTCGCCCCGAGGTGCGCCGCCACCACGACCGACTCGCCCGACTGGCGGCCGAGGGAACCGTCCTCCTCACGCAGGGTGGAACGCCCAAGGGCGACCGGTTCGACGCGACGTGGCGGGTCGTCCCGCCGTTCGGCCCGTTCCCCCGCGCCCTCTCGGAGACGTACCCGCTCACCGCCGAGGTGCCGGACCGGACCGACCGCGCCGCCCAAGAGGCGGCCGCCGAGGGCGTCGCCCGACTGGTCGCGGCGAACCCCGACACCGAGTTCGTCCTCGCGCACGACGACTGGCCCGAGACGGCCCTCGAACGGGTTCCGGACGCGGTGTCCGTCGAGTCGCTCCACGGCGTCTCGCCGGACGACGGCGACGAGACGGCCTGACTCGTCGTCGCCCGCCGAAGTCTCTTCTCGTCAGACACGTTCGATGGGCTTAGGTGCCGTGCGCGTGTCGAAGGGGACGATGGAGGCCGTCTTGTGGTACGTACTCACGGGGACGCGCGGCGGAGCGAACCGTGCGCGTATCCTCCGGTCCCTCGACGCGCGGCCTCGTAACGCGAATCAACTCGCCGAGGACCTCGAACTGGACTACAAGACGGTCAGACACCACCTCGACGTGCTGATGGAGAACGACGTCGTCCAGAGCAGCGGCGACGACTACGGCGCCGTCTACCTCCCCTCTGACCGGGCGCGCCAGAACTGGGAGACGATAGAGGAGATACTCGACGGAATGGAGTAACCATGGTGAGATTTGGGAAAGTGTATATAAACGGCAGGGAGCTAGGGAGAACGAATGAGTATCTGGGTTGACGTCGCGCGCGTCTCCAGCGCCGTGAACGTCGTGCTACTGCTCGCCCTCGCGTCAGTCTGGGCCAGAAACTACCTCGACATCCGCTCGAAGTACCCGCTCGGACTGCTCGTCTTCGCCGTCTTCCTCCTCGCACGGAACGCGCTCGCGCTCTACATGTACATCGTCGACCCGACGCTCTCGGGGTGGTTCAGCACCGAGGTTCCCGCCATCGCGTGGCGAGCGATGATGCTCCTGCACGTCTTCGAGACCATCGGTCTGCTGTTCCTCTCGTGGATAACGTTCGACTGACGCGCTCCCTTCGCCCCGAACCCTCACCACGCGGTCCGTCCCGTCTCCCTGTCCGCCAGCGTTCGTCCCGTCCCGCGCCGTTCGCCCGCGCCGTCCGTTCCGTCCCGCGCCGTTCGCCCGTTCTCCCGCGTCCTCCTCCCGCCAGCGGCGTCTCGTCTCGCCGCCGACACATAGTTCGGCGTTCGTGAGAGTCCTCATCCGGGGAACGAAACCGACGGACGCCGGCCCAATCGGGGGCGAATTTGGGTGAGAGTCCGGAAAATCTTCTTTTAAATATCGGCCAACGTGTCGGCCATGCAACGCGCACTCACAGTGTTCGTCACGCTGGTCGTGCTCGTCGGAACCGTTCCGGCGGGCGTGGCCGCGACGTCCGCGACGCAGCAGTCGTCGGACGCGTCAGTATCGTTCGCCGCCCAGACCTCGGGCGGTTCAACCGTCGTCGTCGAGAACGTCACGCTCTCGGAGGGCGGGTTCGTCACCATCCACGACGCGAGCGTCGCCGAGGGTAACGTCCTCGGGAGCGTCGTCGGGTCCTCGGCGTACCTCGACGCGGGGACGCACGAGAACGTCACCGTCCACCTCGACGAACCGCTCCGCGAGTCGGGCGCGTTCGTCGCCATGCCGCACTTCGACACCGACGGTGACCGCGTCTACGACTTCGTCGCCGACAACGGCGAGACGGACGGTCCGTACACCGCGAACGGCAGCGCCGTCGTCTCGCAGGCGAACGTCACCGTCTCCGCGACGGTGTCGATGTCCGACCAGCCCACCGACGGCGCGTCCGTCGTCGTGGACCGCGTCGAACTCTCGCAGGGCGGGTTCGTCACCGTGCACGACGCGACGGTGACCGAGGGTGCGGTGTTCGAGAGCATCCGCGGCACCTCCGACTACCTCGCGCCCGGCGTCCACGAGAACGTCCGCGTGACGCTCGACGTGCCCGTCGAGGAGAACGCGACGCTGGTGCCGATGGCGCACATGGACACCGACGGCGACCAGAACTACACCTTCCCCGAGAGCGAGGGTGAGGCCGACGGCCCCTACACCGCGAACGGCAGCGCCGTCGTCGACACCGCCGCGGTGACGCCGTCCGACACCGCGAGCGTCGCCTTCTCCGAGCAGGTCACCGGCGGCCACGCCGTCGTCGTGGACTCGACGTTCCTGCCCGAGGGCGGGTTCGTGACGGTGCACGACGCGACGGTGACCGAGGGTGCGGTGTTCGAGAGCATCCGCGGCACCTCCGACTACCTCGCGCCCGGCCTGCACCGGAACGTCGTCGTCACGCTGGACGCGCCGGTGAACAACTCCACGACGTTGGTGCCGATGGCGCACATGGACACCGACGGCGACCAGAACTACACCTTCCCCGAGAGCGAGGTGAGGCCGACGGCCCCTACACCGCTGACGGCTCCGCCGTCGTCGCGCCGGCGAACGTCACCGTCTCGGCGAGCGTCGAGATGGCCGCGCAGGCGTCCGACGGCCACAGCGTCGTCGTGGACCGCGTCGACCTCTCGGAGGGCGGATTCGTCACCGTCCACGACGCCTCCCTGTTCGCGGGCGAAGTCGAAGGGAGCATCCTCGGCACCTCCGACTACCTCGCGCCCGGCGTCCACGAGAACGTCACCGTGACGTTCGCCGAGCCCATCCGCGCGTCGCAGACGCTCGTGCCGATGGCGCACATGGACACCGACAGCGACCAGAACTACACGTTCCCCGAGGCTGACGGGCCGTACACGGCCAACGGGAGCGCGGTGGTCGACACGACGCACGTCTCCGTGAACGCCGTCGTCACCGCGTCCGACCAGACGACCGACGGAGAGACGGTCACCATCGACTCCGTCACGCTCCACGACGGCGGATTCGTCACCGTGCACGACGCGACGGTGACCGAGGGTGCGGTGTTCGAGAGCGTCCGCGGCACCTCCGACTACCTCGCGCCCGGCACCCACGAGAACGTCACCGTCGAACTCGACGCGCCCCTGAACGAGACGACGACCATCGTCCCGATGGCACACATGGACACGAACGGGAACGAAGTGTACGACTTCGTCACCAGCGAGGGCGCAGAAGACGGTCCGTACGTCGCCCGCGGCGGCGCAGTCGTCGCCACGGCCGAAGCCACCCTCGAGGGCGAGATGAACGGAACCGAGACGGAGATGTCCGAGACGGAGATGGGTCAGGAGGCCGACACCGAGATGGCCAGCGAGACGGCGATGAGCGGCCAGTCCGAGACCACCGACACCAGCATGCCCGGCTTCGGCGTCGCCGGCGCACTCGTCGCACTCGTCGCCGCGGCGCTTCTGGCCGTCCGTCGCGACTGAACCTCGAACCGCGCCGCATTTCTTTCGACCGCTCTCCCCGCCGGTGGCGACGCCGTCTCCTACTCGTCGGCCCCGCTCACGTCGCGCATCCGGTCGGTGTAGTCCCACGAGTGGAGGCGCGCGGGCGAGACGCGGATGCGCACCTCCTCGCGGTCGGCGCCCAGGAGGAACGTCGCGAGTTCGTTCTCCGTCCCGCCGAGATATCGCTCCAGAAGCGTCCGCAACAGCGTCTTCCCTTCGTCTGGCTCTATCGTCGCCGTCCCGCGCCCGCGGACGCCGCGGTAGGGCGGGTCGTTCGTCGACACCTCGAACGCGACGCCGTCGTTCGCGCGGAGGAAGCTCACCACGTCCGCGCCGGCACTCGTCGCACAGCACAGTTCCGGCCCGTCGTCGCCCTCGACCCACTCGTACCACAGCGAGAGCATCCACAACTGGTCCGACGGCGTCCGACACGCCAGACGGACGGGGACCGTCGACTCGCGGAGGAACGCCGCCGCCTCGTCCGCCGACCACGGACCGGTTCGTCTCACGTTCGCCGTTCGGTCGCCCGCGGCAAAAGCGCGCGGGGAGACTCGCGGGCGAGAACCGACGGTCAGTGTCGCCCGATGGCGGACGGTATCGACGGTCGATGGTCGGTTCTGAACACTAATATACAGTTTCCGCACGCGTGCGAGATGCCAGCACCTCTCTCACCACCGGCACACCGGCGGAGAAGGGAAGATAGTTCACCCTCCGCGGCCGAACCCGAGGTATGACCGACCACTTCGAGATTCTCGGGCGCGACGGGGCCGCCCGACTCGGCGAACTCCGACTCGCGGAGTCCGTGACGACGCCCGCCCTGGCGGACGGTGTGGTGGAGGACGCCGGGAGTCTCTGGACCACCGAGCGAGACGTTCCCGAGGGCTCCGACGACGTGCTGACGGTGCTCCCGCACCGGTCGTTCCCCGCCGGCACGGACGAACGCGTGCAGGAGTCGTTCGCCGTCGACTCGCCCGAGGTGGACTTCCCCTCGGCGTCCGTCGTCACGGCGGAGACGGCCGAGAACACGGGTGCTGACGCCTACATCCTCTCGAACGCGCAGGGCTTCGTCGGCCACGCCTCGGCGTTTCGCGACGCCGTCGTCGCCGCGAAGGAGGCGCTTCCCGCCGACACCGCCCTCTACCTCTCCGGCGTCGCCACTCCGCGGAACGTCTCGACGCTCGCCTACGCCGGCGTGGACCTCGTGGACGGCAAACTCGCCCGCGTGAAGGGCCGGCAGGGGATGTACCTCACCACCGAGAGCGAGTACTTCCTCGAAGACCTGGACGAACTGCCCTGCACCTGTGCGGCCTGTCGGACCCCCCGCGAGGAGTTCACCCGCGAGGACTGCGCGACGCACAACGTGAACGTCCTCCGGGCGGAACTGGCCACCGTCCGCCGCCGCATCCGCGACGGCCGCCTGCGCGACTACGTCGAGGGGCAGGCCCGCCACGACCAGTGGCTGACCGCCGCGTTCCGCGAGTTCGACCAGCAGTACGGCTACCTCGAGGAGCGGACGCCGGTGATTCGGAACGCGGAGATTTCGGCGGCCACGTCCGACACCATCCGCCGCGTCGAGATTCAACGGTTCGCCGAACGGGTGACGACGCGGTACCGAAACCGGTTCGACAACCCCCTCGTCCTCGTCCCGTGTTCGGCGACGAAGCCCTACAGCGAGTCGCAGAGCCACAGTCAGTTCCACGACGCGATTCAGTTCCGCGCCCACGTCGCGTCGATGACCTCTCCTATCGGCGTCGTCCCGACGGAACTGGAACTCACCTACCCCGCCCAGCACTACGACTCCGTCGTGACGGGCCGGTGGTCCGAGGACGAGAAGGGGTTCGTCGCGAGCGTCCTCCGGCGCTACCTCGAACGCAACGACTACCCGCGGGTCGTCGCGCACGTGCCCGACCACGGCTACCGCGACATCTGCGAACGCGTCGAGAGCGAGGTGGACGTGCCGTTCGAGTACACCGTCGAGGACCACCCGACGACGACGGACTCGCTGGCCAACCTGATGTCCACGCTGCAGGGCGAACTGAAGTACGCGAAGCGAGAGCGTCAGCACAACACGGTGAAGGCCATCGCCGACTACCAGTTCGGCCCCGACGCGGGCGAGGACCTGTTCGACGACGCGGACGTGCGGATGAACAGCCGCTACCCCAAACTGCAGGTCTGGAACGAGAACGACGAGCAGTTGGCGACGATGGTGCCGCAGTACGGCGTCCTCTCGTTCACGCTCGCCGGCGCGCGCGTCTGGAGCGAGTCGGACGCGCCGACCAAGCGCGTCGAGATAGACAACTTCGCGCCGCACGGGAGCGTCCTCGCGCCCGGCGTCGTGGACGCGGACGACGACATCCGCGTCGGCGACGAAGTCGTCGTCGAGGGGCCGAAGGCGTTCGCCGTCGGCCGCGCGGAGATGTTCGGTGCGGAGATGGCCGAGAGCACCCGCGGCGTCGCCGTCGAAGTTCGCCACGTCGAGGAGAAGTAGCCGACTCGGTCCGGTCGTCGCTCGCTCTCACGCCGTCCGCTCTACGACCGCCCCGTCGTTCACCGACGGCGACGGCCCCGGACCCGCGGACGGCGACGCCCCGCATCGACTCGACGGCGGGGAGTTCCGCGCGCGACCACGCCGACGAGTCGAACCGCTCGTACGTCGCCGCTTCGCCGGCGGCGACGTCGCCGCCGTCGCCCGCGGCGACGGCGAGTAACGGCCCCTCGGCCACCGACGCGGGCGTCCACGCCGACCCGTCGTATCGGTGGACTGCACCGTCGTCGGTGGCGACGAGGACCGTCCGCACGTCGCCCGCCTCTCGACTCGTCACGTCGGTTGCCGTCCCGTCCGCCTCGAATCCGAGGCTCTCGAACGTCCGTCCGGCGTCCGACGTCCGGAACGCACCGCCGCCGGTGTCGCAGACGTGGCCGACGTCCTCGTCCAGTTCGACGCCGGCGATGCTCGACCCGCTTCCCGGTTTCGTCGGGTCCGCCCACGAGAGTTCGCCGTCGCGGTAGCGTCCGCGGCGGACGCGCCCCGACCCGTCCGTCAGGAGGACCGTCTCCGCGCCGCCGTCGTCCGTCGCCGCGACGCCGGAAATCGCGCTCGTGTCCCCGTCGGGGGCGGAGTAGTCGGTGTGCCGGCCGGTGTCCGGGTCGATGCGACCTACCGCGCCACCGTCGCCGGCGACCCAGACGCCGCCGCCGTCGACGCCGTCGACGCCGCGGAGGTGGTTCGACCCCGCACCCGGCCCGTCCGAGAGGAGGACGTCCCACTCGTCGCCGTCGCGGGCGACCACGACCCCGCCCTCGCCGACGGCGTACGCGCCGTCCGCGGTAATCGCGGCGTCGAGCAACGTCGCGTCCGTCGGGACGGTGGCGGCCGTCCACGCCGGTTCCGTCCCGTCGTCGCCGTCGGCGTCGTCGCTATCGGCCTCATCGTCGTCGTCGGCGGTGTTCCCGGTGTCGCTGCCGGCCTCATCGTCGTCGTCGGCGGTGTTCCCGGTGTCGCTGCCAGCTTCACCGTCGGCGTCGGCGTCGTCGCCGGTGACGGCCTCGGTTCCCTCCTCGACCGCGCCTCCGGACTCGACGGACGCTTCGGTCTGCCTCTGGGCGGTCGGTTCTGCCGGTTCGCTCGTCTCGTCGGCGTCGTCGATTTCGGCCGCCTCGCCCGTCGGTCGCCGGACGTACTGGACCACCGGCGGGAGGACGTACGCCGCGATGGCGACGACGGCGAACAGGCGGTTGACGAACGTCAGCAACCCGAAGGCGGTCAGTGCGGCCGTCGAGACGGTGTGGACCCACGTCTGCGCGTACTGCCTGAAGAACGCGAGGAACCCGTCGTCGTTCCGGTGGCGCGTCATCACTCCCAGTTGTCCCCCCCGGACGGTTGAGTCCTTTCGCCGCGAGGATTCTGTCGTCGGCTCTGTTGAAATCCACAGATACTGACAGGAGTCGCGTGCCGACTATAGAGGGTGAGTTCAGCAGCCTCCTCTCCCCCACGGTCAAGTGGTCAAACCGTCCGTAGCGGGGAGCGTGGACATCTCAACTCGCGATTCGCCTGTCGCCACTCTAGAGCAGTGTACCGTCCCCAACCACAGTCAACACAACTCCGCCGAAGACAACTCCTAGATGAACGGCATCGAACCGCGGGAACGACGTACACCGTCGAGTACGAGGAGTACCACGAGTAGAAGCCAGAGGAGGTACAACCCGTACGTGTCCGTTAGAAGGGCTCATGTACAGCCGTTCGATGGTGCCTGTCTTTTATTATCGGGCTGTTCGATGATTGCCTGATGCCCTCCACCGACGACCGTCAACTCACAGTTCGACGCATTATTGCAGCCGTAATTGGTCCGGTACTCTCTGGACGGACGTACAGGAACCTGTTCTATCTCGTCCTGGCGTTCCCTCTCACGATGCTGTACTGGTCCCTGTTTAGCTTTGGCCTGTTCCTCGGGAGCCTGCTCTCGATTGTACTGGTGGGGGTCGCCATCCTGGCCCTGATGATCTTCGTCGTGCGAGCGCTCGCCACCCTGGAACGTTGGCTGGCGAACTCCCTGCTTACCGTCTCACTGGAGGCGCCAGACGATGTCACGCAGAGCGGTAGGACTGGCGGAGACTTCCGGGGATATATCGATGCAGCGAGCACGTGGCGGGGTTTCGGATTTTTGTCATTGAAGAGTTTCCTCGGTCTCATCGGAGTCGTGCTTGTCTACGGCTTGGTGCAGGGAGTGACACTACTCTCGGCAGGGGTGCGCCGTCCTCTCGAGGTCAGTTTTGGTGAGGTAAATGGTGATCCCGTAATCTGGACGATCGAAACGGTCCCCGAGACCGTTCTGGCGATGGGAATCGGCGCGATTCTCGTCCTTCTCGTGGTGCATCTGGCTAACGGATTCGGATATGTCGCCGAACGAATGGCGCTAGCACTACTGGGAGCTTCGGCGGAGGGGCCAGCTATCGACTAGTACACTACCCAGAACTGTGAGTGAGTGGCGAGCCATCTATTTGATGAATCGCCGGTATACGCGCCCTCTATTCAGCACACTCACAGAAACCTCACCGAGCGCTGTCAGAAGCGACATGCTGAACCGAGAGGATGAGTTCAGCACGACCTGTTGGAGCGATGTTGAATCAGTTGCTCGAAGATGCCCCACCTTTGTCACCGATACAACAGCTTAACAACAGTTGCTTTCGTCGGGGGTCCACGTACACGCATTACCCGTCGTCAGGCTATTCTCCTCGATGTATGCGGAGAGACACGCATAGTTACAGAAGTACTCAGGTGAGCCGCAGTCATTGTCACAGTCTCGGACACAAATCGGATCGTGGTCGAAAATACGAGACTCGCAGTACGCACACAGTTCGTCTACGTCGGGGGTTGCGACAGTCGTGGACATATCTACAGTAGGGAGAGTTCCCCGGAAAACGTTTTGTGAAATATGGATTATCTCGTGACCGATTCGCGCTCTGTATTCAGCACTGTCTTAACAAAGTATCAGCAACTGAGGATTCCAACAGAGCCCTGTCGTCGGGACGCGGTCGGAGTGAGTCGGGCGCATCACCGCCTCCCCGGGCTTTTTGACGCCGCGTAGCCACTCTCCTCGTATGGCAGACGACACCAGCGACCGGCACATCTCGCTCGGCGTCCCCCAGCCGATTCTCGATTCGCTCCCCGAAGACGGTGCGAACGCCGCGTCGGACATGCAACGCGCGGTCGAGGGCATCGAGTCGAGTCTGAACGAGGCGTTCGAGAGGGCGACGTCGGACGCCGAGGCGGCCGGCTACGCCGTCGACGCCATCGAACACCTCGAAGACCGGATGGAGACGTACGACGGGTTCGTGCCCGAACTCCGCGCGTGGGGACAGTCGCCCATCTACGCCATCGCGTGGCGGAACCTCCAGGCAGACCTCGTCGCGCAGATTCGCGAGTACGACTGGCTGGACGAACACGTCGAACGCGAGCGGAACTACCGCCTCGTCGAGGACGGCATCCGGTTCGACAAGCGGTGAACACGAGGGCGCGTACTTTTAGTCCGCCGCGACGCATCTAGCGGTATGACGGTGCAGATGCGGTTCTTCGCGAACTTCCGGGAAGCGGTGGGGTCGAAGACGATCGAACGCGACTACGAGGTGCGAACCGTCGGCGACGCCCTCCGCCAACTCGAAGACGAGTTCGCGGGTCTCGCCGGTGAAATCCTCGAAGACGGCCACGTTCGCCCGCAGGTGAACGTGCTGTTGAACGGTCGCGACGTCGAACACGAACAGGGTGTCGAGACGGCACTCGGCGACGACGACACCCTCAGCATCTTCCCGCCGGTCGCCGGAGGCGCGAGTGACTGACGCGAACGACGGGTGGACGGAGCGCGAGAAGGCCTTCCGCGGCATCTCGACCCGGCTGGCGGGCCACTATCTGGAGAACCTCGGCGGCGAACGCGTCGCCGACGACCGCATCGAGGGCGACGGGTGGGCCGCTTCGCTCTCGGCGGAGAAAGTGTCGATCGGACCGACAGTCGAACTCACCGAGGTGACCGTCTCGTTCGAGGGCGACCCGACGGTCCTCGACGGCCTGGTCGAACGGTTCTCGCAGAAGGCGATGCGGGCCGGCGGCTGACCCGTGACGGCGTCGGTCCCACTCGACGGCGACGTCCTCCTCCTCGCCGCGGCGCGCGCCAGCGTCACCCCGGACCACTTGCCCGAACTCGTCCGGCGCGCGCAGGCCCACCTCGGCGCGCGACTCGACGAGTACGACCGGGCCTTCGAGTGCGTCCACGAGGACGACGAACGCGCCCTCTTTCTCGTCCCCGACGGCCACTGGACGGAACTCGGCGCGGAACTCGGTCTCACCGACCGGGAGGCGGACGCACTCCGCCGCGCACACGAGCAACAACTGCTCCGCGTCGGCACGAAAGGCGGCAGGCGCGACGAGTTCGAGACGGCGCTGGAGATTCGGCAGGCGGTCGTCGTCGGGCGGTAGCTTCGAGCGGTAGCTTCTAGAACGGCGACGCGTCCCTGAGCGACTGCACCGCGAGTCGGCCGAGGAGGCGCGTCGGCCCGCGCTTCGGCAACTGGCGAGCGAGCGTCGCCGCCCCCGGCGGGTCGGCGCCGCCGGGACCGACGTCCCACTCCGTCTCCGCGTCGAATCGCTCGACGGCCGCCGTCGCCCGTTCCCTGACCGCCTCGACGTCCATCGTCTGGACGCGGCCGTCCCGCATCAGCATCTCGCCGTCGACCACTACCGTCTCCACGTCCGCCCGCGTCGCGTTGTTCACCACCTGCGCGGGGACGTTGGTCAGCGGCGTGAACTTCGGCTTCTCGACGTCGAGGACGAGCAGGTCCGCTCGCTTCCCCGGTTCGAGGCTGCCTATCTCGTCGCCGACGCCGAGTGCCCGCGCGCCGTCGATAGTGAGCATGCGGACCAACTCCGTCGACCCGAACTGCCCCGCTCCGCGTTCGAGGTGCGCCGCGAGGCGGGTCTGTCGCGCCTCGCCGAACAGGTCGTAGGAGTCGTGCCAGTAGTGGTCGTCGACGCCGAGGCCGACGTCGACGCCCGCGCGCCGCAACGCCGGCACGGGCGTCCACCGCGCGTCGGCGTCGGGGTTCCAGTAGCAGAACACCGACGGACAGTGGACGACCGACGCATCCGCCGCCGCCGTCCTGCGGACGTCGTCGTCGTCGCCGATGCGGAAGTGGGCGGCGACGAGTCTGTCGTCGAGGAGTCCGACGTCGTCGAGGAGTGAGAGCGAGTCCGCGGCCCCGTTGGCCCGCGCCATCGCGTCGCTCTCCGCGAGTTCGAGCAGGTGCGTGTGGACGAGAACGTCCGGGTACGACTCGGCGAGTTCGGCGACGCGTTCCCACAGGTCGCGCGTGCACGACCAGTCGTCGTGCGGGCAGATGGTCGCCCTGATACGCCCGTCGTACGCGCCGTGGTACTCCTCGACGAACGCCTCCGCCCGCGCGAACTGCTCCGCGACGGGGACGTCCCAGAACAGGTCGGTTATCGTCGGCCCGAAGAACCCGCGCAGGCCGGCATCGCCGAACGTCTCGGCTCCCTCGCGCGGGTCGACGTCCATCGAGTTGACGGTTGTGACGCCGCCGACGAGGAAGTTCAGGGCGGCCAGTTCGTACCCCGCCCGCGCGAGGTAGTCGAAGTCGCCGTCGCCGAGTCGGCCGTAGAGGGCCGTCATGGTCGCCAGCATCTCGGTCACCCCGAGTTCGCTGAACGCGCCGAGAAGCGGCGTCAGTTCGAGGTGCGTGTGCGCGTTGACGAGGCCCGGCATCACCACCGTCCCCGCGCCGTCCACGACTCGGTCCGCCGAACCGTCCGCGTCCCCGTCGCGCGTCCGCCGCACGTCGCTGATTCGTCCGTCCTCGACGACGACCGTCCCCCGTTCGTACAGGCGGTTCCGGTCGTCCACCGTGAGGACGGTGGCGTCGTGAATCACGATGTCGGCCATCGTCGGACGATTGACACGTACCGACAAAAAAAGAGCCCCGTCCACCGGCGACCCGTCGCCTCGTCGCCGAATCGGTGATTTGGTATCGCGGCATCCCGTTTACGGCCCGGCGCGGCCGCCGTTCGTCGCCGTCTGCGGGGCAGTCACGACAGGCTCCGTCAGAGCGGTCTACGGTCGATCCACCGCAGACGGCGCGAGTTCCACGACGCGGTCCGTCGCGGGAGCGTCGCCGGTTCCGACGCGTCGCTTCTCTCCGACGCTCGGTCGCGGGGTGGTCGAGCGTACCGCCGAGGACACTACCGGAGTCTCGTGCGGGACGGTGCGTCACCGTCTGACTCGGAGGTCGGCCGTCGACGCGGTGGCGTTCGTCGGTCGTCGGCCTCCGATCCGACGCCGAACAGGGTTCGGCGTTCCGCTCCCGACCGGTCGGGTCACCGCTCGCGCCCGGTCGTGGGCTCTCGCCGTTCTCCGGGCGGCCGTCGAAGTCCGCATCGGCCGACCCGACCGCCGGCGACTCCGGGAACCGAGCGTGCGACGCCGTCGGTCGGGTGACGGTCGATTCGACCGGTACGAAGGCGCTCGGGCTCCGACGCGCGAATCACCGCGAGTGTCCGCATCCGACCCGTAAATGAGATGCTGCGATACAGAACTCGGCTTTGGCGGTCGCTCTCCGCCTCGACGGGCGGGCCCCCACCGCGGCGCTCCTCCCGGTTCGGACCGACGCAGACCAGTCTACGCCCCGAAACCGCAGTCGGCGCAACCTTCACACACTCCGGATGGTGCGAGTTATTAATCAAATACTCAATTTTAGCAAGAGCTATTAGGGGAGAAGTTCGTTCTAACAATAGATGAGACAGACTCGACGGAACGTGCTCCTCGGCACGGCGGCGGTCGCGATGGGGTCGGTCACCGGATGTCTCGGAACGTCGGACGCGGGTTCGGTTCCGGAAGACGACGGTGGAACGATACAGGCGTCGTTCTTCGTCGTCTCCGACTTCGCCGACCACGTGGCCGCCGACGCGGACGTTCGGAACCTCGTGCCCTTCGGTCAGCACGGACACGGCTGGGAGCCCGGGCCGGACGTCCAGCGGGACGTTTTCGACGCCGACGCCTTCGTCTACGTCGGTGACGGGTTCCAGCCGTGGGCGGACAAAATCGTCCAGAACGTCCGCAACGACGGCGCCGACGTGAACATTATCGAAGCGTGGCACGGCGTCGACCTGCTGGACGCCTCGGGGGACCACGACGCTCACGGGGCCGACGAACACGACCACGAGGAATCGCCGACCGAAACCCACGACGACCACGACCACGGGGCGAAGGACCCGCACTTCTGGCTGGACCCGAGTCGGGCGAAACAGTCGGTTCGGACCATCGCGAACGGCCTCGCCGAACGGGACCCAGCCAACGAGTCGACGTACGCGGAGAACGCGGACGCGTACGCCGAGCGACTCGACTCGCTGGACGACACGTACGCGGAACGGCTGTCGGGTCGGACGAGAGACACCGTCCTCGTCGCCGGGCACAACTCGTTCCGCTACCTCGCCCACCGCTACGACTTCCACGTCGAGGCGCTGACCGGCCTCGCGCCCGACGCCGAACCGACGCCGAAGGACGTCAGGCGAGCGCAGTCGGTCGTCGACGAACACGACGTCGAGTACGTCCTCGCGCCGGTGTTCGAGTCCGACCGCGCCGCGACGCAACTCGTCCGGGAGACGGACGCGAAGGAAGCGCTCCCGCTGACCCCGGTTCCGACCCTCACCGAGGAGTGGAACGAGAAGGGGTGGGGGTACCTCGACGTGATGGAGCAGGTGAACCTCCGGTCGCTGGAGCGGGCGCTGGGGGTCGAATGAGCGTCCTCGAACTCGCCGACGTGACGTACTCGTACGCCGAGCGACCGGCGGTCGAGGACGTCTCTCTGACCGTGGAGTCGGGCGACTTCCTGGGACTCGTCGGTCCGAACGGGTCTGGAAAGACGACGCTGTTGATGCTCATGCTGGGGCTGTTGCGCCCGGACGAGGGGTCGGTCACGCTCTTCGACCGGCCGGCGCACGAGTTCGACGACGGGACCCGCGTGGGGTACGTCTCACAGGAGGCGACGGGGGCGGCCGGCGGGATGCCCGTGACCGTGCGAGAAGTCGTCACGATGGGGCGCTACCCGCACGTCGGTCTCGGGCGGTTCGGGAAGCGCGACACCGACCGCATCGCCGAGGCACTGGAGACGGTCGGCGTCGCTCACCTCGCGGACCGTCGCTTCTCGACGCTGTCGGGAGGCCAGAAACAGCGCGTCGTCATCGCCCGGGCGCTCGCCGCGGACGCTGACCTGCTCGCACTCGACGAGCCGACGGTCGGCGTCGACGCCGAGTCGCGAGAGTCGTTCTACGAACTGCTCCGGGAACTGAACCGGGACGGACTGACGATTCTGCTCGTCGAACACGACATCGGCGTCGTGACGGCGTTCACCACGCGGGTCGCCTGTCTCAACCGCCGGCTGTTCTTCCACGGGGACTCGCTGGACTTCTCGGAGAGCGACGCGCTCCGCGAGGCGTACGGCGCGGACCAGCGACTCCTCGACCATCACCACCACTGACCGATGCTCCCCTTCGCTCAACTCGGCGGGTTCGTCTCGGAGATGCTCGGGTACCCGTTCATGCAACGGGCGTTCGTCGCCGGCGTGTGCATCGCCGTCGTCGCACCGCTCGTCGGGTCGTTCCTCGTCCACCGACAACTCGCGATGATCGGCGACACGCTCGCGCACACCGCCTTCGCGGGCGTCGCGGTCGGTATCTTCCTCGGCAACCTCCTCGCGACGGACGTCTCCCCGTACCTCACCGCGCTCGTCGTCGCGGTGCTGGCGGCACTGCTCATCCAGATACTATCCGAGTACACCGACGTCTACAACGACGTCTCGATGGCCGTCGTTCTCGCGGGCGGGTTCGCGCTCGGGACCGTCCTCATCAGTCTCACGAGCGGCGGCATCGCCGTCAGCATCAACCAGTACCTCTTCGGGAGTCTCTCCACGCTGACGCGGGGTGACGTGGAACTCCTCGTCGTCCTCAGCGCACTCGTCGTCGCGGCGGTGCTCCTGAGCTACCGAAAACTGGTGTACGTGACGTTCGACGAGTCGGCCGCGCGAATCGCGGGCATCGACGTCCGCCTGTTGAACCGCCTGCTCGTCGTGTTGACGGCGATGGTCGTCGTCGGCGCGATGCAGATGATGGGCGTCATCCTCGTCGCGGCGATGCTTGTCGTCCCGGTGGCGGCCGCGACGCAACTCGCGGGAAGCTTCAAACAGTCCGTCGCGTACGCCGTCGTCGCCGCACAGGTCGCGGTCCTCTCGGGGACGACGCTGTCGTACGCCTACGGCATCGCCGCCGGCGGAACCATCGTCCTCGTCGCGATAGCCGTGTACCTCGGCGCGGCCGTCGCGGGCCGTCTGGGCGTCGTCGGAGCCGGATAGCGTCCGGGCGCTCGGTCGGGCCAGCGATTCCCGCCGACCTCGTCTCGTTCCTCCCCGGTCGAAACCGGAAACAGTTACGAAAGGCGACGGAGAGAAGCGGTGCCCGTTACTGGATAGTTTGATTGATGTGCGCTCCATCCCGACGTCTATGTCGCTCTCGACCGGCGTCTTCGACTCGGACGCCCCGACGCCCTCGGTCGGAGCGTTCACCGGCGCGATAGGGGATTCGGTTACGGTCCTCCCCATCGCCGTCGCCCTCGCGGCGCTGACCGACCTGTCGCTCGCGCACCTCCTCCTCGGGTTCGCGGCCTTTCAGGTGGTCTGGGGCGTCCACTACGGGCTCCCCGTCTCCGTCGAACCGATGAAGGCGCTCGCCGCACTCGTCGTCGCGGGTACCCTCACGACTGGCGAACTCGCCGCGGCCGGACTGCTCGCGGGCGTCGCCCTCCTCGTCGTGGGCTCGACCGGGACGCTGCACCGCGTGGGGCGCTACGTCGGCGAACCGTGGTCCGAGGGGTCCAACTCGCCGTCGCCCTGCTGTTGCTCGAAACCGGCGTCCGGCTGAGCCTCGAGAGCCCGTCGCTGGCCGTCGTGGCCGTCTGCGTCGCCACGGCGGTGGTCCTCGCCGGCTACCGTCGGGCGAGCGCGCTGGTCGTTCTCGCCGTCGGACTCGGCGTCGCGACGTGGCAGACGGGCGTGCCGACGCCGCGACTCCCCGGGCTGGCGGTCACGCTGCCGTCGCTCTCCGCCTTCTCCGCGCGCGCCGCCGAGGGGACGGCCGCCCAGTTGGCGATGACCGTCGGCAACGCCGCCGTCGCCACCTCGCTCCTGCTGTCGGACTACTACGACGCCGACGTGTCGCCGGACGACCTGGCGACGAGCATGGGCGTGATGAACCTGCTCGCGGTCCCACTCGGCGCGTTGCCGATGTGCCACGGGAGCGGTGGCGTCGCCGGCAAGTACGCCTTCGGCGCGCGGACCGCGTGGTCGAACGTCGTCCTCGGCGTCCTGTACGCCCTCGCCGCCGTCTTCGCCGTCGGCGTCGTCGCCGCGTTCCCCCTCTCGATGCTCGGCGTCGTCCTCGCCCTCGTCGCCGTCGAACTCGGCCGGGCCGGACTCGACACCGACGCCCGCGGCTTCGCCGTCGTCGTCGGCCTCCTGGGCGTCCTCGCGAACGTCGGCGTCGCGTTCGTCGCCGGCGTCGTCGGCTACGTCCTCTGGACGCGGCGCTCGGACGCGCCGGTGCCGGCGTGAGGCGGTCGGTGTCGCGGCACGCGGAGGTGTCGGTGTCGCGGCACGGCGTGTCGGCCGCCCGCGTCGAGACGGCCGTCCGTGCCGGAAACGGTAGCGGTTAGTGCGGTGGTGTCCGTCTCTTCACTGTGTTCCGTATCCCGGCAGAGGTTCGCCGCGGCGTCCGCGACGTGAGTCCCATCCTCGTCGGCATCGTGCCGTTCGGCCTCGTCGCGGGCGTCGCCGCCGTCGACGCCGGTCTCTCGCCGCTACAGGCGGTCGGCCTGTCGATGGTGGTGTTCGCCGGCGCGTCCCAGTTGGCCATCGTCGACCTGCTGAGCCGCAACGCCGAACTCGCCGTCGTC
>NZ_WPCD01000111.1:0-12203 GCF_009741955.1 Halogeometricum sp. CBA1124
GGTGAACGGGTTCAGGCGTTAACTGGATTGCACGCGACACATACGGTTGTAGAACCACCAACAGTGGTCTTTACGACGGTTCGATTCCGTCGGTTGGCGTTAAGGCGGCCACAGCGGCGAGGCAACACCCGTACCCATCCCGAACACGGAAGTTAAGCTCGCCAGCGTGGCCAGTAAGTACTGGAGTGTGGCGAACCTCTGGAAACGCTGCTTCGCCGCCTCCCACTCATACGCAGATTCGAACGCCCGCACGGGCCGACCCGTGTGGGCGTTCTTCATTTCGAACGACACAGCGCGTCACCTTCGAACTCCCAGACCGCTAGGCTTAAGCGCGAGACCAGACTACACGGAACTGCGCCAAGGTGGCAGAGTTCGGCCTAACGCGTTCGCCTGCAGAGCGAATCTCCGCCGGTTCAAATCCGGCCCTTGGCTTACTGGTCTTTCCTCAGAACCCAACAGCGAGTAGCGTCGTTCGCTGATTTAGGACGGGAACCCGGTCTCGGCCGATTGTCTCCGAACGGTTCGCGAGTTTCTCCGTCCAGCGACTCTACGAAGGGGGCCTGCCGCAACCAAGGAAGCGGGGACGCACGCAGGGTCGTCGTCGACGACCCGCCCGCGGCGGCAACGTCCGCTCTGCGAACTGTACGGAGGTATCGGCCCCACCCCGTCTCCGTGAGAACTCCGGGAGCAGAGAGGGCAGCGACCGGAGTCATCCGGTCAGCGGTTCGAGAACCGGCGGCGCTCCGAGAAGAACTGCTCGAGCACCCGTTCGGTGCCACGCCGGACGGTCTCACTGACGGTAGACGTGTCCACGTCCAGCGCGTCGGCCACCTCGGCCAGCGAGCAGTCGCGCGGGACCGCGAAGTAGCCCATCCGCCACGCGACGGTGAGACACTCTCGTTGCCGGTCGGTGAGTGGGCCACCACTCGGGTCGTCGCGGTGGACGACCGACTGGAGTTCGTAGCGCAGGCCGCTGGCGTCCAGTCGGTCGCCGAACGCTTCGAAGTCCGCCCGACTCGCGGTGATAGCGAACGACACCGTGCCGTCCTCGACGACGAGGGGGAACTCGGGGATGAGCGAACTGCCACCGAGGAACTCGAACAGCGCCTGGTCGCTGGTCTCGTACTTCGAGAGCGAGCGCTCCTCGTCACAGTGGAGTAGTTCGAGCGAGTGCACGTCTGGGTGGGCTCGGATGGCCTCGGCGACCGCACGCGGGTCGTCGGCTCGCGTCTCGCCGAGTTCGAGCGTCCGGTCGTCCACCGGGACACCGGTCAGCAGTCTGAGACTCGCGTCCGGGAACGACCGCGACACCTCGGCGACCCAGAGGCCGTCTGGGAGCCACAGACGGAACCGAGCGCGGATCACGGTGCCACTCCTGCCCCTGTCGGATCGTCGTCGCACGTCACACCTCGTGGCGGGGGGCGGTCCCTCATAGCGTTTGTCCACCCGGCGACCGCCGGCCGCTCACACCCGCTCTCGCTTCCAGAGGCGGAACGAGTAGAGCGCTCCCCCCTGCCACCACGAGTATCAGTGCGAGCAGTATCGCGAACGCGGCGTAGCCGAACACCGGGTTCGCGTACGGGAGGATGACGTCGCCCGGCGGTTCGACCGCCCACGGCGAGAGGTGGAAGAACGTGAGCATTCCCGCCCCGAGCGTCGTCACGACCGTCCAGTAGCGGGCACCGGCTCGGCCGGTGAGCGAGAGCGTGAACCCGAGGACGACGAGGGGATAGATGACGAGGCTGTAGGTGAAGGGGTTCACCTCCGGCGTGAGTGGCCAGCCGACGTGGTTGCCCCGAATCACGTGGTCGAGGTGGTGGGCCAGTCCGAGTAGCGTCGCGACGGCGAACAGGAGATACGCGCGCGGTCCGAGCGTGCCGCCCGGTGCGCGGTCGCGGGGCGAGTCGACCTGCTCGCCGGGAGCGGTCCGGTCGTCGAACTCGTCCGAGCGGATCGGGTCGTCCATGCCAGAGAGAGGACGACCCTCCGGGTGAGAGTGTGCCCAACGTGTTGGTCTCGAACCGCGCGGGGTCCGGCAAATTTATACACCCGTGTAAAGTACACTTTACTGTAAAGGCCGCTTTACACTGTGGCCGACAGACACCATGTCAACCTCCACCACCACCATCGGCAGCGAGACCACGTACCGCAGACTCTACACCGGACTCTGGGCGCTCTCCGGGGTCGCTCTCGCGGGCGGTATCGTCGTCGGATATCCGCTCGTCGGCGTCGGCGGGTTCGCCGCGCTCGCCCTCGCGGCGCTCCTGACGTTTCGACGCTACGACGGCCCCCTGTTCGACGAACGTGACGAACGTCGGCAGGCCGCCGCGAGCAAGCGAACCCTCGCGGTCATGGGGGTCACCTCGTCGCTCGTCTTCCCCGCCGTGACCGCCCTCTGGGCGCTCGGCGTCGTCGAGTGGCCGCTCTGGCTCACTCCCATCGCGTTCTTCGTCGCGGCGCTCACGTTCGTCCACGTCGGGAGCACGATGTACGAGTCCGCACGGGCAGCATGAACAACGCCGTCCGCGAGCACCGCGAGGCTCGCGACCTCACGCAGGGCGACCTCGCCTCGCGCGTCGGCGTGACCCGGCAGAGTATCAACGCCATCGAACGCGGCCGGTACGACCCCAGCCTCGAACTGGCGCTGAAACTCGCCGCGGAGTTCGACAGTTCGGTCGAGAAACTGTTCTGGCTCGAGTGACTGGCCACAAGGGGATGCCCTAACTCGGTCTCCGTTCGGGTTCTCCCGTCTGCGAGACCAGCGCCGGGAGTCCTCGATACTTCGGAGAGTCGGTCGCGACGGACCGCGACTCGATACGCCACCGCTCCGACGAACGGAGTCGCCGAGGCGGACCCGTTCGCGGGGAGCGGGCGTTACCGAGTCGAACCAGGCCGCTGACGAAACGATAACCGTTATACGCCATCTATCCCATGCTCGAACTATGCAACGACGCGCCGCGGCTATCTACGTCGCGCTCTTCATAGTCATCGGTGCGGCTTCGTACTCGCTCGTCGCGACGGCGGAGGCGCCGCACATCGAGTTCCAGAACCCGGAATACGAACTCACGAGCGGCGACACGTTCGAAGCCGGCTCGCAGACGTACAACGTGCAGGAGATAACGGCCCAGATGCAGGGCGGCGGTCACGGCGGTTCGGCCAGTCTCGCCCGCTCGGGGACGCTGAACTACACGAACCAGACGGCCCGGTACACCGTGACGTGGGAGAACAACTCCACGGTGACGCTCGACGACACCGAGTGGCGGGTCCTGACCACGGGCGAGGAGAACGACACCCGGTTCACCCTCCGTGAGGACATCAACGAGTCGGTGCTCCTGCAGGAGGACCCCAACGCGGCCGACGAACTGGCTCGCTACAACGGTTCCAGTTGGGTCGTCGTTCGGGAGAACGGGAGCGAACGACTCGTCGCCCCCGACAACTACTTCCCCGAACCCGAGTCCCGCACGTACGAGCAGGGCGACACCCTCCCGTACGAGGGTAACGAGACGACCATCACCAGCGTGAGCCCCGACGCCGTCGAACTCGCCTGGAACGCGCCGCGGACGGTCACCGTCAGCGTGGCGAACGAAGGGAACGTGACGCTCGGCGACCGGACGTACCTCGCGCACTTCCCGGACAACAGCACGCTCCAACTCACCTCCGACTTCGAGAGCTACCGTGCCCAGACCGAGGAGATAGACACGTTCCACACCCACGAGAGCGGACTGTGGGGCGTCAGCATCCTCTCGTTCCTGACGGCCGTCTTCCTCGTCGGCTTCGCGTACATGCCCTCGCGCTACTGAAGCGGTAGCGCCTCGGCGTGGCGCGGGTCTTCCGCCGCTGTCGTCGTCCTCGCCCCGAGTCCCGAGACGCTGAGTGTGACGTCTCTCGCCGCGTGGCTGTGGGTCACTGTCCGCTTCGGAGTCGTCACTGCGCGGTCGAGCGGATTCGAGAAGCGAGTTCGTCGCTGGCGGTGGCGTCCGTCGGCGAGCGAGCGTCTCTGACCCGTCCGAGGCGTCGAAACGGAGAGCGGCGCGCGCCTCGCCGGCGGGACTCCGACCCGCGTCAGTTCGACGCGGGGACGGGGTCGATGTCGGGGACTCGTTCGTCCGCGGTCAGGTGGTACAGTCGTTTTCGCGCGTCCTGGATGTAGAGTCGTTCCTGCACGATGTCCTCGTCCCGCAGTCTGTCGAGCGCGTAGCGGACCGTTCGTGTGGGCAAGAGTGAGTGGTCGGCCAACTGACGCTGCGTCAGCGGACCGTCGTGCTCCAACACCTTGTAGACGAGCTTCGAACTCGGCGGCATCTCCCGGAGGCTGTCCGGTACCTCGTCGGTCATCGTCTGATTCGACGAGGCGGACCCGACCAAGTGCTTCGGAGTTGTGCGACCTGCCCGCACGACCAACCCCGCGTCCGCGGTCGTTCACGCTCGCCGTCGCGTGCACCTCGTCCGCGAGGTGGCAGATAGAAGGGGGCGGCGTCCGTACGACCCGCCGTGTCCGACCGCACCGACGACGCCGACGAGACGCACCCGCACGACGTCGACGACACGCCGACGGTCACCTGCTCGCGGTGTGACCACGAGTGGGACCTCGCGTACGAACTCGACGACCTGGAGGTGGGCAACCAGTCGTTCGAACAGTTCGCCATCGACCACATGCGCCACACGGGACACTTCCCGGACGGCGTCTCGCCGTGGGTCGTCTCCTGCCGTCGCTGCCCGGAGGGAGACGAGTTCCTGTCGTCGCATCCGGCGCGCCGTTGGGCCGAGACGCACGCCCGCCACACGCGGCACACGGTCGAAATCGAACACGTCGACGAGGAGACGACGGTGGTCGCGCCTGACTGAGCGGACGTGCGCGGACTATCCGCTCGGGGTGATACGAACAGTCGAAGTCGTCTCCCGAGGGCGGGAGAGAGGCATCAGTCGATGTGGCCTTCCGCGCGGAGCTGCTCTGCGTCCTGTTCGCTGTACCGCCACTCGATGTTCGCCTTCTCGTCCTGCCAGTCCCACGGTTCGACGAGGACGACGTCGCCCTCGTTGATCCACGTGCGGTACTTCATGCGGCCGGGGATGCGACCCATGCGCTCTTTGCCGTCCTGACACCGGACGCTGACGTGGTTTCCGCCGTTGTGCTGTGTCACGACTGCGAACAGTTCGTCGTCGTCGGGCATTCGGAGGTTCCGACGCCCGCTGGATTCTTCGCTCATGGGTTACCTACAGGCGTCGCACGTTTAAGCCATTGGTGATGCGTGGTCTCGCGTGTCACGGGTGGCCACGCGGGCCGACGCGCGGGTCAGCTACGCCGGTGTGAACGCCCTGAACGTGTCGCGGTCGAGCGATTCCGACGCCACCTCGGTGAGGCCGACGTCGGTGAAGATGTCGTTCCAGTCGCGGTAGTAGAGCGGAAAGTCGTCTTCGATGTAGTTGACGGCGGGCGTCTCGCCGTCCTCGCCTCTGTCGGCGCCGTTCGCTCCGCGTTCGTCGTCGGAGTCGCTCCCCCCACCGACGCTGTCGTCTCCGTCGGCGCCGTTCTCACCGCTGTCGTCGCCACCGTCGCCGTCGCGCCCCTCGTTCTCGACGGTGACGAGCAACGTCCCCGTGACGCGCGCCAGTTCGGCGAACACCCAGTCGGCGTCGGGGTGGAGATGCTGGAGCGTCTCCACCGAGTAGACCACGTCGAAGGCGTCCTCGTCGAACTCGGGGACGACGTCCTCGATGGCGCCGTGGTGGAACGTCCCGCCGGCGGCGAGTTCGGGGTACTGTTCGTCCATCACGTCGAACGCGTCGGCGTTTATCTCGACGCCCGAGACGTTCTCGTAGCCGTGGTCGTACAGGTGCGCGAGATGCCGCCCCGAACTGCAGCCGAGTTCCAGAATCTCGCGTCCGCGTCGGCGTGCCGGGCAATCGTCTCTCTGAGCAACTCGCTCGTCTCGTTCGGCCCGTAGTAGGCGTAGTACTCCGGCGAGTACGCACCCGAACGCGCCGTCCACCGTCGGTGAACGTCGTCAGAATCCACTAGGCGGTCGTTCGCGGCCGCCCCGTAAAGCCTCGTCGTCCGACGTGCGCCGTCGGTGCGTCGGCGATGGTGTCGCCATCGTGTGTTCGCGACGACTCCGTTCGCGCCGACGACGGCGTCGTTGCTGCGTCCGCGCAGTCAGGCGGCCGTCACAGTTCGTCCTTCCACGGCCAGTCTTTCTCCGTCCACGGCCACGCCCCCGTCGCCTTCAGTCCCACGTCGAAGTTGTCGTCCAGACAGGCTTGCCGAATCTCGTCTTCGTCCACGTGGGGTGTCGCCACGTCCTCCCGGGCGAGTCGAGCGACGCCCGCCGCACAGAGGATGGACATGTCCCGCAGGTCGCGCACGTCGAGTTTGTCCATCGTGTCGCCGTGGGTGTGGCCCCACCCGCGTCCGCTCTCGCCCGAGGAGGACCGCCCCTGCGCCCCGGCGACGCCGCGTTGCACGAACGGCCAGTGGTCGCTGTTCGGCCGGACCTGACTCTCGGTGTGGACGGGCACCTCGTACTCCTCGGAGACGGCCTCGAAGGCGTCCGCGATGCCGGAGAAGCCGTGGTCGTGAATCTCCAGGTTCCGCGAGTAGCCCGCGCCGTCGACGTTGAGGATGCACTTCACGTCGTCTAAGTCGTGCGTGTGGCTCCAGTAGTACGACCCGTACAGCCCCGTCTCCTCGGCCCCGAAGACGACGAGTCTCACCTTTGTCTCCAACTCGTCGGCCACCTGCGCGAGTATCTTCCCGACTTCGACGACCATCGCGGTGCCGAAGCCGTTGTCGTTGGCCGCCGTCCCCACGTCGTGGCCGTCGACGTGCGCGGTGAACAGGACCTCCTCGTCGGTGTCCGGGCCGACCGTCGCCTCGACGTTGTGCGAGGTGCCGCGCCCCACCTCGGCGTCGACCGAGAGGTCGGCCTCGACGGTTCCGTCCGCGCAGTACCGCTGGAGGCGCGCGCCGACTTCCTTGCTCGCGCCGATGGCCGGAATCGGCCCGGGTCCGTTCACGCCGCCGATGTTCCCGGTCGGCGGGAGGGCGCCCTCGATGTGGTTGTAGAAGACGAACCCCGCCGCGCCGGCGTCGATAGCGTAGTGGTACTTCTCCGACCGGTGGACCCACCGACCGTAGTCGTCCGGTGTCAGACTCGACGCCATCACGACGTCGCCGGAGAGGTCCTCCCCCTCGAAGTCCTCGGGGAGGCCGTGGCCCATGTCGACGAGTTCGCCCGACACCTCGCCCGCGGCGTCCCCGGCAACTCCACGAGTTCGTGGGACTGTCCGAACGTCGTCGCTCGGTCGCCGTGCGTCACCGAGAGGCTGGCGTCGCCGCGCCACCACGCCGGGATGGGAAACGGGTCCAGCGTCACGTCGTCGACGCCGACTGCCTCGACGCCTCGGCGACGAGTTCGGCACCTTCGCGTTCGCCCTCGTGCCCCGGCATTCGGTCGTCTAAGTCCTCGAGGTCCGCGATGAGGTCCCATCCAGTCGTGCTCCGGTACGCGTCGCCGACGACGTCGTTCGGTAGTTCGGTCATCTAAGTGGGATGTGGCAGCATTTGCCAATAGTGTTGCGATTTCCATGACGAATCGACTTCGAAATGCGGGTTAATATTAACGCACGTTCGGATTAATCTGTCAGTAGAATAAATGTGGGCGGCGTATTCCACTACGACCTTGTCATTGCGACACAGCAGTTGGAAAGAACTTTATACGTAGGTTGTTGATACCCAATGACATGGCTGAAGATAGCGAGCGGATGAGGCGTCGAAGTTTCCTCAAAGCAACGACAGCTGGCGGTCTGGCCGGCATGACCGCCCTAGCTGGGTGTGCTGGTGGCGACGGAGAGGGAACCGACACTGGCGGCGAGACTGGCGAGGGCGGTGGCGGCGCCACGACCGAGGAAACCGACGGTGAGACCGACTCCGGTGGCTCCGGTGCGAGTCTCCCGACGTACACCTACCTGAACAACGCGCAGTCGTACAACCCGCCGAGACACGACGCGATCAACCTCATCGCGAGCCAGTTCGGCGAACTCGGACTGGACATGGAGGTCGAGGTGCTGGAGTGGGGGACGCTGTTCAGCCGCGTGTCGCAGGAGTACGACTACAGCTTCGCGACGTGGCACACGTTCTTCGTCTCCGAGCCGGTGACGGAGCTGAACAACCTGTTCAACTCCGAGAACACCGACCCGGGGCAGGGTAACTACTCCGGCTATCAGAACGAGGACCTCGACGAACTGATGATGAACTACCTGGCCGAACCGGACCCGGACACCCGGATCGACCAGTGCCACGAGATTCAGAAGACGCTGATGGACGACGTGCCGACGATGCCCATCACGCAGATGCCGCAGGCGGCCATCTTCAACAGCAACCAGGTCACCAACTGGCAGGCCGACCTGGCGAACGGGTTCAACTCCTACTGGACGATGATCAATCTGGAGATGGTCGGCGACAACACCGAGCTGAAGGGCTACTGGCCCGAGACGCTGTCGACGATGAACGTGCTGGGCCACAACGACGAGTCCAAGCACGTCTACCAGTTCAACATGCTGTACGACTTCCTGGTTCAGCTCAACGACAACGCCGAACCCGACCCGGAAGTCAGCCTCGCCACCGACTGGGACCGTGTGGACGAGACGACGATGGAGTACACCATCCGCACCGACCACTCGTGGCACGACGGCGAGGACCTCACCGCCGAGGACGTCGCGTTCACGTACAACTACATCGTCGAGAACGAGGTACCGCTGTACTCCACGCAGGCGCAGTACATCGACAACGCCGAAGTCGTCGACGAGGAGACGGTCCGCATCAACATGTCCCAGCCGCTGGGGCCGTTCCACCTCTCGGTGGCGAACCTCATCCCCATCATCCCGCAGCACAAGTGGGAGGGCCGGAGCAACCCGAGTCAGGCGAACATCCAGGAACCGGTCGGCAGCGGTCCGATGGAGTTCGACTACTGGGAGCAGGGCAGCGAGTTCGCGATGGTGCGCAACGAGGACCACTTCGCGCCGGTCAGCTTCGAGCGGCGCTTCTGGCGCATCATCCCCGAGGCGTCGACCGTCTGGGAGAACCTCATCAACGGCGACCTGAACTACGAGCCGTTCGGCCGCATCGACCGGTCGCTCAACGAGAACCAGGACAACGAGAACATCGGCACGCAGTTCCAGACGGCGCCGACGTTCTGGATGTTCACGCCGAACGAGCGACAGGAGGGACTCGACGACCCCCAGATGCGGAAGGCGCTGGTCGAGACCATCCCGCGGACGCCCGTCGTCGAACAGATTCTGTTCGGCTTCCCCGAAGTCGGCTTCAACGTCGTCTCCTCGGCGTTCGGTCCGCTCCACACCGAAGACGTGACCACCTACGAGGAGAGCATCGAGTCCGCGCGGAGCCGCCTCGAAGAGGCCGGTTACTCGTGGGGTGACGACGGAACGATTCGCGCGCCCAGCGAATAACGCCGCCGAGAACGTCGATTCGCTGCCAATAGATTTTTAGAACGAAACCCCGAGAAATACATAATCAACAAACATGGGAAAAGCTAGCTTCGTCGTGAGACGCTCGCTCCAGCTCGTCGTAACGCTGTGGGCGGTCGGAACGGTGCTGTTCGGCCTGTTCCGCCTCATGCCCGGCGACCCGACTTCCTACGTCGTCTCCTCGCAGATGACACAGGAGGCGCGCCAGCAGATAATCGCGAGTTACGGACTCAACGAGCCGTTACACGTCCAGTACATCAAGTTCCTCGAGAACTTGGTCGTCCTGAACTTCGGCCAGTCGTTCCACTCGAACCAACCGGTCACGGACGTCATCGCTACCTACCTGCCGAACACGCTCGTGTTGATGCTGACGGCGTTCGTCGCCGCCTACATCACGGGCATCACGCTCGGCGTGCTGTCGGGGTGGTACCGTGGCTCCCGGTTCGAGCGGAGTACGGTCATCACGGCGCTGACCGCCCGGAGCGTCCCGACGTTCTACGTCGGCCTCATCGTGCTGTGGATATTCGGCGCCGGCCTCGGCGTCATCCCGATGAGCGGGATGACCAGCCTCGGCACGCAGAACGCGGGCTTCTGGGAGATGGTGTTCTCCGTGGACTTCCTCCACCACCTCGCCGCGCCGGCGGCCGTGCTGGCGTTCTACTACATGGGCTATCCGCTCCTCATCATGCGGTCGAGCATGCTTGAGGTGCTCTCCGAGGACTTCATCGACGTCTGCCGCGCGAAGGGACTCAAAGAGCGGACGATAATGTTCAAACACGCCGCGCGCAACGCGTTGCTCCCCATCGTCACGGCGGCGGCCATCGCCCTCGGCTACGCCGTCGGTGGGAGCGTCCTCATCGAGACGGTGTTCGCGTGGCCCGGAATCGGTCGCGAGATGGTTCGCGCGGTCCTGCGACGGGACTTCCCCGTCGCGCAGGGGACGTTCATCGTCCTCGCGGGGACTATCATCGTCCTGAACTTCCTCGCGGACCTCGCGTACGGGTACCTCGACCCACGGGTGACCTACGACTAGAACGATGGCACAAGAAGAACCAACCGGTCGGTCGATATTCACCGACCTCGACGACAGTTCGTCCGACGAGCAGATAGACAAGTGGCAGCGCACGGTTCGACTCTGGCGGGAGACCCTGCACGACCACTGGGGAAAACTGACCGACGAGCTATCGGTCAGGCTGTCCCTGCTAACGGTGGCGGCGTTCGTGCTCATCGGCATCTTCGCGCCCGTCATCGCCACCCACGACCCCCTCCAGCGGCAGTTCCAGGGCGATGCGGGGATACTCATCGAGAAGTGGGCGGAACCGGGGCTGCTCGGCGGTAACCCCGAGTACCTCCTCGGGACGACGGCCGCGGGGTACGACATCTTCAGCCAACTCGTGTACGGGACGCGAGCGGCGCTGATGGTCGGTCTCATCGCGGCGGTGTTCACCGCCGGCATCGGCACGCTCGTCGGTCTCGTCGCCGGATACTACGGCGGCTGGATCGACGACGCGCTGATGCGGGTCGTCGACTTCCTGTACGGGATGCCGCTCCTGCCGACGGTCATCGTCCTGGTCGCGGTGCTCGGGCCGAACCTCTGGAACATCATCCTCGCGCTGATCATCCTCCAGTGGCGCTCTACGGCACGCGTCATCCGGTCGCAGTCGCTCTCGCTCCGCGAACGACCGTTCGTGAAGGCCGCCGAGGTGGCGGGCGCGGGCGACTGGCACATCATCAGCAGACACCTCGCGCCGAACGTCCTCCCGCTGACGTTCCTGTACGGTTCGTTCGGTATCGCGTGGGCGATTCTCGCGGAGGCCGGCGTCTCGTTCATCGGCCTCGGTGACCCGAACACCGTCTCGTGGGGGACGATGCTGCAGGCGTCGCGAGCGTACTCCGCGCTCCAGTTCGGGGCGTGGTGGTGGTTCGTCCCGCCGGGCATCTGCATCGGGCTGCTGGTCATCAGCGGCTTCCTCATCGGCCGCGGCTACGAAGAGATAACCAACCCCAAGCTACAATGAGTCTACTCGAAGTCGAAGACCTCGAAGTCTACTACGAAACCGAAGACGGACCGGCACAGGCTGTCGACGGCGTCTCGTTCGAACTCGAAGAGGGCGAGAACCTCGGCATCGTCGGCGAGTCCGGGTGTGGAAAGACCACGCTCGCGAAGGCGATCATCGGCATCCTCCCCGACGCCGGGTACGTCAACGCGGGTAGCATCAACTTCAAGGGTGACGACCTCACCCAGTTGCCCGAGCCCAAACGGCGTCGGCTCAAGTGGGAGGAGATATCCCTCATCGCCCAGTCGGCGATGAACTCGATGGACCCGGTGTACACCATCCGAGAACAGATCGTCGAGGCCATCGAGACGCACCGGCCGGGGACCGGTCGAACCGAGTCGAACGAGATAGTCACCGAGATGTTCGAACTCGTCGGGCTGGACCCCGACCGCGCCGACGACTACCCGCACCAGTCTCCGGCGGGATGCGCCAGCGCGCCATGATCGCGATGGCGTTGGCGCTGGAGCCGTCGCTGATGCTGGCCGACGAGCCGACGACGGCGCTGGAGTCATCATGCAGGACCAGATTCTCAAACGCATCAGCCAGATTCAAGACGAGATACGGTCCTCGATGCTCGTCATCACGCACGACGTGAGCGTCGTCGCGGAGACGTGCGACCGCGTCCTCGTGATGTACGCCGGGAAGGTCGCCGAGGAGGGGCCG
>NZ_WPCD01000044.1:0-19178 GCF_009741955.1 Halogeometricum sp. CBA1124
GAGTGGTCGGATTCACGCCCGCCCTAAAGACTGGGACTCTCTCCTTGAGTCAGGTAGCCGAGCCCCTGACTTGCGCACCGGGCCAAATGATTGAGCTACGAGCGCATACCCCCCGCCTTTAGGCGGGGGGTCAAGCGGACAATAGCGTACATTCCCACCGACGACGCTACGGCTGGATTTCCCACCGATTCACCACCAGTAATACACACTTCGACTATCGCTCATGTGTAGCAGATTGTTGATTTCAGAGAGTCGCTTTGACAGCATATTCGAGTGCTTCTCGACCGGGTTTTCTGAAGAGTTCGCTGCGTAGCTGAAAGGCGCGGAGATACTGTGTCAACTTGTCCTTCGAGACGCCTCGATGCGGCGAGAGCCACCGTCGCGCCAGCGACGCGTGGCTCTCGCAGGTGTTGACGTGAACATCTCCATCAGCGTACTCGCCGTCACCGTGGACGACGTATTCGCGGTGGAACTCGTCGTCGTCCTCCAGTGGGTCGTATGCCCGAAATCCGTCGGTGTAGACGGTCAGCGACTCCTCCTCGTGGTCAGCGAGGAGGAGTCGCACTGTCGATTCATCAGCGGATTTCGCTGGGACGACGTATCGCTGCCCCGTTCCACGGTCAACGATGGTGAAGATGGGTGGTTTGTCTCCCTCATATGAACCACGCCCACGCGTGGAGAGGCCACGCGAGCGCGACTCTTGGTCGCGCTCGCGGCCTTTCAATCCGGCAGAGACGTACACTTCGTCGATTTCGACCGGTCCAACGAGGTCGAGCTGAGGCGCGTCGAGCGCTCTGGTAAAGCGCTCGACGCGACGGTGCATCGTCTTGTAGGTAACACCGATCTCCCGCTGAAGTTGGCGGAGACTCGTGTTAAACCGTAAGAACGCGTAAATCGAGAACAACCATTTGCGGAGCGCAACCTTTGAGTGAGCGAAAATTGTGCCCGTCTTATCATTGAACGTGCGGTCGCAATTCTTACAGAGATAGCGTTGAAACGCCCCATAGCTGCCGTTCTTGACCGTCCGGTCAGAACGGCAGCGAGGGCATTCGACGCCGTCACGCCAGCGCACCTGTTCCAGCAGGTCTGCTGCGAGTGATTCCGACCCAAACACATCGAGCGGAATCATTCGTGTCGGACACCGCTAGCGCGGTGTCCTTGCCCTCTTCGATTTCAGAGCAGCAGCTGAACGCCATCAACAATCTCCTACAGAAGAGCGTCTGTCTTAAGATATTTACCTGCTCCCTCAACATTGCCTTTAATGGATCCATACTCAATGACGGATACCGTAGCAGTTGTCACCGGTGGGAGCGCCGGGATCGGTCGCGCTATCGTGAAACGCTTCGCTACAAGTGGCGCACGTGTCGTAATCGCCGATGTCGACAGCGAAGGTGGGGAGGAGACGATCGACATCGTTGAGGCCGAACAGGGGGACGCCGTCTTCGTGGAGACGGACGTCACCGATGCTGAGGATGTGTCCACGCTGGTCACCGCGACAGTAGAGCAATTCGGTGGTTTGGATATCCTCGTCACAAACGCGGGCGCATCAACCGGCGACGATAACCTCCACCGCCTCAATGAGGAAGCGTGGGACCGTCTCGTCGACCTGAACCTCAAGAGCCACTTTCTGTGTGCGCGCGAAGCGATTCCACACATGGTCGAGTCCGGCGGCGGGTCGATGGTCCACATGTCGTCAGTGAACGGACTCACGGGAATTGGCCTCACCGGGTATACCGCCGCGAAGAGCGGGATCCTCGGGCTTTCGAAGCTAATCGCGACCCAATATGGCCGCCACGGCGTCCGTTCGAACGTGATCTGTCCTGGTACAATCGACTCGGAAGCGCTATCGGAAAAGCGGAAGGCCGAATGGGACAGCCAGACGCGACAAACGTGGTACGACCAGTACCCGCTCGGTCGGTTCGGCCGGCCCGAAGAAGTGGCCGCGGCGGCGCAGTTTCTGGCTTCGGATGCAGCGAGCTACGTTACCGGAAGCGCGCTTGTCGTCGACGGCGGACTGACCGCCGGACTTCCGCAGTCACTCGAATCCCGTATGTACGACGCCGACGAGAAACCCGTCGCCTCTCAGTGGGACTGACCAAACGACACATTTCCGTCGGTTTCAGCTATCCAGATACTGATTCGAATCGACGGCCCTAGTCCCGAAGTACGGCAGCGATTCATTGGGCCTTTTTCGAGGGACAGCCACGCACAGCCGATTTTTACCCTCCAAGAACGTCGCAACACTCCTTGGTGATGTTTACAGACCGCTGAAATCGTTACGGTCGCACGGACACAGAAAGAGGACTCTTCAGCGATGGGAAACGGGTTCATATCTGTTGTTCTCCCACTTGCTGATTTTCACTGAAATTTGAGTAAATAATACCGTGTCACAGGCAGCCACGTCAATCACACGCATAGAGTGCTGTGGCGGAATTCTACGACTACATTCGCTCGGCAGCCACAGAGACGGAGAAAACTCGAAAATGACAAATCCGAATGGGCATTACACTTCTAACTCCGTAATGCTAAGAGAGTACACCGGTTGTTCTCCCTCAGTATTCGGTTTCAGCGATACTGAAACCGACACTTTGGTTTCGGCGAACCAGGTTCCTGACGCCGCTACGATCCGTCGCCGGACCTCTGTTCGAAGAGGCGAAGAGTATTTTTGCTTCGACTCGAAACAGCCTCCATCCCCGATGAGCTACGAAGCGAAAAACCCGGTGCAAGCAACCCAACGCTCGCTCGACATTATCGAGGCGTTGAGAGAGCTCAACGGGGCTCGGTTGACGACGCTGTCCGAGGAACTCGATATTCCGAACAGCACCGTCCACAGTCACCTGAGTACGATGATGGAACGGGGCTACGTCGTCAAGGAAGGAGACGTATACCGTATCAGTCTCCGGTTCCTGGAACTAGGTGAGTACACCAGAAGCATCCGTAAGGTGTACACCGTAACGAAGCCTGAGGTCAACGAGCTCGCTGAGGAGACAGGCGAAGTAGTGAGCCTCCTCATCGAAGAGGCAGGGAAGGGTGTCGTACTCCACACCGAGAAAGGACCGGGCGCGGTCCCCCTCGATATTGACCCGGGTAAGCACGTCCACCTCCACACCTCTGCGCTAGGCAAGGCGGTTCTCGCCTATCTGCCGAACGACCGAGTCGAGACGATAATTGACCGGCACGGTCTCCCAACGTACACAGAACAGACGATCACCGATCGTGAACAGTTGTCGACAGAACTCTCCGAGATACGGGAACAGAGTCTCGCGTTCGACCGCGAGGAACGGGTCGCCGGCACCAGTTCGGTCGCTGTGCCCATCCGTACCGAGGATGGTCGTATCATCGGCTCGGTCGGGATGTCCGGCCCAACGAGCCGTCTCTCGGAGGACCGCATCAACTCAGCCCTCGTCGAGGCACTCCACGACGTAACGAACATCGTGGAACTCAAGCTCACCTACTCCTGAGCGTCTCCCCTCCGGTTTCCCATTAGGAAGACGAACCCGAGGAGAACGCAAGCGAATCCGGTTAGTGCTCCGCCGGTCAGTGGCTCTCGAAGCACCAGCCAACCGAACACTGCCGCAAACACCGGAACCGTGTAGGAAACAAAGTTACTCCGAACGGCTCCGACTCGATCGAGGAGCGTGAAGTAGATGAACGGACCGACGCCGCTAGAGAAAATCCCGAGATACGCGAGCGAGACGACAGCTGAGGTCGTCCATTCAACCCTCGAAAGCGTCTCCTCGAACAAGAGCGCGCTCGTGAGATGCAACAAGACCGCACCGACGATGGCAGACCAAGCCGTCATTCCAACTGGAGACACGCCCCCGTCGATACGGCGGACGAGGACGCTTCCGAACGCGACGCTGGCCGCTGAGGCGAGCACGAGTGCAATTCCCACAGAGTTGGTTCCGCGGAGACCGGCCGACGACGGAGCGGCGAGCGCGGCGACGCCAACTATACCGAGGGCGAGCGAACCGACGAGTCGAGAGGATACAGACTCGTCGGGGAGCAACCCCCCCGTGAACCCCGCAGCGAGAATCGGCGTCAGCGCGACGACGATGGAGGCGACGGCGCTCGTAACCGATTGCTGTCCGAGGAACAGAAGTGTGTTGTCGACTGCGACGATGAACACTCCGCTAACGCCGACAGCGAGCCAGTCTCGGATGCCGACCGGTCGCCAGTCGTCGGTCGTGATAAGGGCGTATCCCCCGACCACGACAGCCGCGATATCGTATCGAAGAGCGGCATAGAGGACTGGCGGAAACAGGTCGAGGCCGAACGAGATGGCGACAAACCCCCCACCCCAGATAGCCGAGACAAGTATGAAGAGCACAGGATCTGTGAGTTGCATCCGTTGCCACTGAATCATCCGAGTAACTGTCTCCGGCTGAATGACATAACATTGGGGGTCGTGAAGGGAAATGAATTTTATAGTAGAAGCGAGGCGGTATCAGTATGGCTATCAGCAGCATCGAGGCCATCCCCGTCCAGATGGACGTCAAACCGCTGGACGAAGAGTACGGCCTCGCACCGTACCGAAGCAACCACGACTCCGTTGAGTCGAGGGACCGACTGCTCGTGCGAGTTGACACCGACGACGGCGTCACGGGCTGGGGGGAGATGCTCGTCGCGATGGAGTCGCCGACAGCGTCAAAAGCCATCGTCGAAGACGTGGTCGCACCCAAACTCCTCGGTCGTGAGGTGAGTGAAATCAGGGCTCTCGTCGACGACTTCTACTTCCCGTACACGCGTATTCAGCCCTTCCTTGGGGCGGTGGAGATGGCTCTGTGGGACGCGCACGGGAAGCTGTTAGACGCTTCGGTCGCCGAGTTACTCGGTGGGGCGATGATGGACAACATCCAGGTTGCGTTCTGTCTCGGTATCCTCAACCCGGAGGCGTCGGGGGAGCACGCCGCCTTCGCAAACGAGGCGGGCTTCGATGTGCTCAAGACGAAAGCCGGGCCGGACTGGCAGACCGACATCGAACGTATCCGAGCGATGGACGCCGCGACCGACGGCGAACTCGAGTTCCGACTCGACCCGAATCAAGGCTGGACGTTCGAGGAGGCGATACGCGCGGTCGCGGCTCTCGAAGACGCAGGTATCTTCCTACAGTACATCGAACAACCGTGCCGAATCGACACGTACGGCACGTACAGCAAACTACGTTCTCGGACTCGGACCCCGATCGCCGTCAACGAGGACACCTACTTCGAGCGCAACCTCTCGCACCTGCTTCGGGAAGACGCCATCGACGTCGCCGCTATCGACCTCGTTCCCGCGGGAGGTATCCTCGCAGCGCGTGAGCAGGCCGCCATCGCCGGCAACCAGGGGGTGTCGGTCACGCACCACTGCGGGTTCGACCTCGGGGTGAAAACCGCAGCGGTTCTCCAGATGGTCGCCGCGACGCCAGCTATCAACCTCGCACCGGATACCGTCTACTACGCGTGGGAGGACGACATCCTGAAGACACCGCTGGATGTAGTTGACGGAGCAATCTCCGTTCCGAAGGGACCCGGCCTCGGCGTGACTGTAGACGAGGCGAAAGTGCAGCGTTATCGAACCGACGGATGACGCAGGTCTTCACATATCCGTGGACGGTTCAGTCTCGCGGGATGGCAGAGACCGTCGATAGACTGGCGGAAATGGGTGTTGACGGTGTCTCGATTGCAAGCCATTACCACTCGGTCCAGACGCTCGACCCCCTATCCACGGGGCCGTTGTTCGAGCAGTTCCCGGGGGGTTGTTGCTTCGACCCAGACCCGTCGACGTTCGCCGGAACGCCCATCGACCCGCCTCGCAACGAGGTAGGCGGCGAACTAGACGTCGTCCGGTCGGTTGCGGAGGCAGCGGCGGCACGAGGAATCGATGTCGGTGCCTGGACGGTCTGCATGCACGGCACTCGCCTCGGGACCACGAACCCGCAGTTCCGCGTCCAGAGTGCGTTCGGAGATACGCACGACCACGCCCTCTGTCCGTCCAATCCCGAAGTCAGGGCGTATCTAGCAGCCATCGTTCGGTCACTCGTGAATCGAAGCGTCTCTCGAATCGATCTGGAATCGCTCGGGTTCCCCAATGTCCTCCACGGACATGGGAGAGAGTTCGGACACGCGAAGAACCACGCGCTTACGTCGGCGACAGAACGTGTCCTTCTCTCGCAGTGCGGATGTGGGGGGTGCCGGCAAGCCGCCGCCGAGTATCCCGTCGATTTCGAGGCGGCAATGGAAGAGGTCAAGACGCTGTGCAGGGAGTCGCTCGCGACGCCTCGAAATCCACATCCTCCCTTCAGACAGGTGGTCGCGGAGTCCGACCATCTCGATGATCTCATTTCGTTCCGTGCGAGCGTCGTCAGTGACCTCGTTAACCGACTCGCGGCTGCCAGCGATACCGTTCCACTCAATTATCTAGTCGCCGACGGACTCGGTCACGAACCGACCGACGGAATGCCCGTGGGCATCGACTTCTCTCGGCTTCCCGGACTTGATTCAGTCACGGCAATATGTTACACTGACGACGTTGCAACCACGCGGGACCGCGTCGAGGCGCTTCGTCGGGCCTTCGACGGCCCAGTCCACGCCGCGATGACGCTTGACCCGGAAGTTACGCCCGACAGGGAGCAGTTCGACGCGACGACTGCAACCCTGCGAGACGCGACGTCTGGAGAACTGTTCGTCTACAACCACGCGCTCATGACCGACGCACACTTCGATTGGCTCGGCGAGGTCTGACCGGAAGGATCGGTCGCGGACGGCACTGCTTCCGACGTTTTGATGCGTACATTTATTTACTGCTCGGCTATATCGAATGTCATGGTACGCCTTGGGATAGAGACGCTCATCGACGAGCAGACCGATTTGCTCGCCGGCGAACGTCTCGGGCTCATCACTAACCCCTCGGGGGTGACGAGCGATCTGACGCCGACAATCGACCTGCTCGATGGTCACGACCGCATCAACCTCGAACTGCTTTTCGCGCCAGAACACGGCATCCGCGGCAATGTTCAGGCCGATGTCGCCGTCGAAGAGGACGTTGACGGCCGGACAGGCCTCCCGGTCAAAAGCCTCTACGGGGAACGCAAGGCACGTATTCACGAAGACCTCTCGAACGTCGACGTACTGGTGTATGACATGCAGGATGTCGGATGTCGGTTTTACACGCTCGTGTATACGTTGGCGTACGCACTGGAGGGCGTCGCCCGCGCTGAGAAGCGCCTTGTCGTCTTGGACCGCCCGAACCCCATCGCACCGGTCGCGCCGGTCGGTAACACGGTCGACTCGTACGGACGAGCGGGCCTCAAGGGGTACGACCTCCCCATCGTCTACCGACTGACCTCGGGCGAACTCGCCCGGTATCTCAACACCGAGTTCGACATCGGCGCGGAGCTGGATGTGGTCGAAATGGGCGGCTGGGACCACTCAGTCTGGTACGATGAGACGTCGCTTCCTTGGGTGCAGCCCTCGCCCAACATGCCGACGCTCACGACGGCGACGCTGTATCCGGGCGCGTGTCTCTTCGAGGGGACCACGCTCTCGGAGGGCCGAGGGACGACGAAGCCGTTCGAACTCATTGGCGCGCCGTGGGTTGATGCCGACAGCTGGGCCGACACGCTGAACGCACAGGGACTCGACGGCGTTGGATTCCGCCCCGCCTACTTCACACCGATGTTCTCGAAGCACGAACGCCGGGACATCGAAGGCGTCCAGATACACGTCCTTGACCGAGAGGTAATCCAACCGGTCAAGATCGGCCTGACGATGCTCGTCTCCTCGTTCCAGTTGTACTCGGAGACGTCGTGGCTCGAATTCAACGGCGGCTACTTCGTCGATCAGCTTGCCGGCGGCGCATATCTCCGTAAGACGGTCGACGGCGTCGACCCCGCCGTCGACCCCGTAGACGTTGCTACCGGGATTGTGGAATCGTGGAGCGGTGATACCGACAGCTACCGTGACCAGTACGAAGCGTACACGCTCTACTGATGCCAACCGGGGCTACGGCCCATGTGACCGCCGAGCAGAGCTGCTGGGACGGCGGTCACGTCGCGCCAGCGGCTTCCCTCGATGTCTGTCAACGTGTGACAAAAAGTTTAAATAACATGCATTTATCGGTATAGATGGATATGGACAGCAGTAACGATAGCTATCAGTGGAACAGACGGCGCCTTCTCAAGATGGTGGGAGGAGGCGCGGGTGTGACGGCGTTAGCGGGCTGTTCACAGCAGGAAGGTGATTCCTCGACCGGAACGGGAACGGGTACCGACAGGTCCCAGACCGAAGGCGGTCAAGCCGAGACGGACGCCCAGACTGACTCGGGCAGCCCGATGCCCGGTGGGTCGCTCTCTATTGCAGCTCCGGGAGACCCACAGAACCTCGACCCACACACGACAACAATCGACGTCGCGCAGATGGTCCTCGACAACGTCGTCGAGGAGCTATTCGAGCTGAACAAGAATCTCGAAGTGGAGCCGTTGCTCGCCAAGGACTATCAGGTATCAGACGACGAGACTACCTACACTGTCTCGCTGAAGGAGGGCGTCTCGTTCCACACAGGGAGCGAACTGACCGCTGCGGACGTGAAATACTCCATCGAGCGGATTCTTGATCCCGACCTCGGCTCTCCCCGAGCGGCGAACTTCGAACTCGTCGACAGCATCGAGACACCAGACGAGTACACGGTGGTGTTCGAACTCTCGCAGCCGTTCGCCCCGTTCGTCATCGGGTTAGCCGAGTCGGCGGCGATCCTCCCCGAGGGCGCGGGCGAGGAGCGTGACCTCAAACAGAGTCCAGTTGGAACCGGCCCGTTCTCGCTGTCGAACTGGGAAACGGACGATACGGTCGTCCTCGAGAAGTTCGACGACTACCACGACGACGACCTCCCGTATCTCGACGACGCAACGTTCAACGTGATTCCCGAGGCGGCGACTCGGCAAACTCAACTGCAGAGCGGATCCGCAGACATGATGTTCGGGGTCCCCTTCCAGCAGGTTTCGCAGATAGAGAACGCCGACGGGGTGAACTTGCAGTCGACATCGGGACTGTGGAAACAGTCGTTCTGGTTCAACACCGAAGAGCCGCCGTTCGACGACCCACGCGTCCGGCGAGCCGTCAGCCACGCGATCAACCGCCCGCAGTTGGTGCAGGGCGTCCTCTTCGGTAACGGGGAGGTTGCACACTCACCCGTCCCGCCGACCAGTACGTGGCAGGACCGCATTACCGACGACAACGTCCAAGACTTCAGCCGTGAAAAAGCGGAATCACTGTTCGAGGAGGCAGGCGTCGATCCGGCGTCCATCCAGACCTCGATCAAAGCCTCGCGGACACCCGGCCCGACGTACGCCGACACGGCGACGCTCGTCCAGAGCCACCTCTCACAGCTCGGAATGCAGGTCGATGTCGAGATCATGGACTTCTCGACGTGGTTACAGGAGGTGTGGGTCGACAAAAACTACCAGCTGTCGGTCGGATCCTGGTCGGGCCGCATCGACCCCGACGGATGGTACTACCGGCAGTACCACTCCGAGACCCTGGAACATCTGGCACTACTCGAACGACGAAGTCGACAGCTTAGTCGAGGAGGGCCGAACGACGACCGATCCCGCGAAGCGCGGTGAGATATACAGTCAGGTCGAGAGCATCATCTCCGAAGAGGTGCCGCAGACGTATCTGTACTTCCGCGAATCGTTGACCGGGCTTAAAGACTCTGTCAGCGGCTACACGCTCGCCCCGACGCACCAAGCGGCACTGGAAACAGTCTACAAAGAGTGAACCTATGAACGAGAGACCGAACAGTTCACGCTCGTCACTGGCACTCCCCCAGAGGAGTGATTATCGGTGAAGCTGTACGTGTTGAAGCGGTTCGTGCAGTACGTCCCGGTTCTCATCGGGGTGAGCCTTATCGCGTTCAGTATGATCCATCTCGTGAGCGGCGGACCAGTGCGAACGATGCTCGGTACGCAGGCCACCGAGGAACAGGTCGAACAGGTTCGTGATCGACTCGACCTCAATGAACCGCTGCACGTCCAGTATCTAGACTGGGTCTCGGGTGTCGTTCGCGGCGACTTCGGCGAATCGATACAGAGCGGAAAGCCCGTGTCGGAGATGATTCTCACGAGGTTGCCTAAAACCGTGTGGCTAGCCATCGGCGCGACGCTCATTTCGGTGCTCATCGGAATCCCCGCCGGCATCGTTTCGGCGACGCGCCGATACTCGATGCTGGACTACGCGGCGACAGGGTTGGCCTTCACGGGAATCTCGATTCCGAACTTCTTCCTCGGAATCCTGCTCATCCTCATGTTCGGCGGGTATCTGAACCTGCTTCCGGTGTCTGGGTTCGTCGATCCGCTGAAACATCCGATCGAAGGCGTCAAGCACCTCATCCTGCCGTGGATGACCCTCGGAACCGCGCTCGCTTCCATCGTGATGCGCATGATGCGGTCGAGCCTCCTCGAGGTGTTTAACGAGCAGTACATCCAAGTGGCGAACGCCAAGGGCCTCGCCCGGGAACTAGTCACGAACAAGCACGCAATCATGAACGCGCTCATCCCGACGGTGACAATCATCGGCCTCAACGTCGGCTATCTGCTCGGTGGCACTATCGTCGTCGAACAGATATTCGCCATCTCGGGACTGGGGCGGCTAACGCTCTCGGCCGTCCTCAACCGGGACTTCATCGTCCTGCAAGGTGTCCTCTTGGTGACCGCGTTCATATTCACCACAGTCAACTTTGCAACGGACATGGTGTACGCCTACCTAGATCCACGGATCGGTTATGAGTAACGCATCGTCTTCCGACGCGAACGCGGCGCAGTCAGAGACAGCTGACGGACAGGCACGGGCGTCCCGCCAACGCGTACTGGTGCAGACGCTCCTGGCCGATAAGCTCGCTATCGCGGGCCTCATCGGGCTGTCCACAATTGTCGTCGCGGCGTTACTCGGTCCACTCGTCTCGCCGTACGATCCAACGGCGACGAACCTCGCGGCGATGCTCCAGCCGCCGTCGCTAGCCCACCCATTCGGTACCGACCGGTACGGACGCGACATACTCACGCGCGTCGTTGTCGCGCCCGCGTCTCGCTGCTCGTCGCCTTCGTCGGTGTGGGTGTCGCCGCGGGCCTCGGCGTCCCACTGGGCGCAATCGCGGGCTACTACGAGCGGTGGCTCGGAGAGGGCATCATGCGCGTCGCCGATATGGTATTCTCGTTCCCCGCACTGCTACTCGCGCTCGTCCTCGTCACGGTCATGGGACAGAGTACGCTCAACGTCGTCGTCGCCATCGGGCTAGTCTACTGGCCCGTATTCGCCCGCATCACCCGCGGCAGCGTCCTCTCGGTCAAGGAGGAGGACTTCGTGCAGGCCGCCCGGGCTATCGGCGACACGGACGTGAGCATCATCTTCCGCGAGATACTGCCGAACATCGTCGCACCGATTATCGTCCAGGCCACGATCAGCCTCGCGGTCGCCGTCCTCGTTGAGAGCGCGCTCTCGTTCTTGGGGCTCGGCGTGCCACCGCCGAACCCCTCGTGGGGGCGAATGCTCTCTCAGAGCCGCGGGTTCATGCAGCAGGCGCCGTGGTGGGTTATCGCCCCCGGCCTCGCCATCATGTTCACCGTGCTGAGTTTCAACTTCATCGGCGACGCGTTGCGCGACGCGCTCGACCCGCACCAAGAACGTCAACTTGAAGGGAGGAACTGACGTGAGTCAACGCCACATCGAAGACACGACAGACGAATCGCGAGCGCCGCTACTCGACGTATCGGACCTCTCTGTCCGGTTCGACGGGAGCGACGAACAAGTGTACGCCGTCAACGGCGTCGACCTCAGCGTCGAACGGGGCGAAACCGTCGGTATCGTCGGCGAAAGCGGGAGCGGAAAGTCCGTCACCGCACTGAGCGTCCTCAAGATGCTCGAAGACACCGCGTCGGTCACGGGGACGGTCCGGTTCGACGGCGAGGACCTGCTCACCCTCGACGACGACGCAATGCGTGACCTGCGAGGCGACCGCATCTCGATGATTTACCAGGATCCCGGCTCTTCGCTCAACCCGGTCCTCTCGACAGGAGACCAAGTGTCCGAGACGATTCGGACGCATCGACCGCCCGCCGGAGAAGGCGTCTCGTGGTTGGAGCGGTCGGTTCTCGGAAATCTGTTCCGGTCGAAAGATTCGGCCATCCGGCACGAACAGTCGTGGGAACAGACTGTGGACCTGTTCGAACGGGTAGGGATTCCGCTCCCCGAACAGCGTGCGCTTGAATATCCGCACGAGTTCTCCGGCGGGATGAAACAGCGCGCACTCATCGCGATGGCGATTTCCTGTCAGCCGGACCTGCTCATCGCAGACGAGCCGACGACGGCCCTCGACGTGACCATCGAGGCGCAGATTCTAGACCTTCTCGCAGAGGTACAGGAGACGTTCGGCACGTCGATTCTGTTCATCACCCATGACATGGGCGTCGTCCGGGAAGTGTGCGACAGCGTGGCCGTGATGTACGCAGGGCACCTCGTCGAACGCGCGGAAACAGAGGCGCTGTTCGAATCGCCCAAGCACCCGTACACGAAAGCGCTGCTCCGCAGTGTACCACGACTCGAGGGGGGGACGGAACTCGACCCGCTCCCCGGACAGGTACCCAAGTTCACTGAAGAGCCGACGGGCTGTCCGTTCGCCTCGAGGTGTGAGGCGGTCAACGACGCCTGCTACGACGCCTTCCCGCCAGCGTATCCAGTCGGGCCCGACGACAGTCCGCTCTCCGTTCGGTCACGGGGTGCCGTCGCCGGCGACCCCGTTCGGGACCCACCCGTGCGCCGTTCTGACCGGACATACGACCACGTCGCGCATTGCGTGCTGTACGGGGCCGACGAGACGCTGACAGCGCCCGTGGAATCACCGACGGTAGAAGGCACCGACAGTCAGGTTTCGACGTCCGCTGCGCCCGAAGGAAGTGATTCCCGATGAGTGGCCTGTCAGCGCCCGACACGAACGTCGAACCCGGAACCGGTCCGGTTGACGACGATGGCGTCCTCGTCGCCGAGGACCTGCGGAAGTACTACGAGAAGCGCAGCGGATTGATGGGCTCACTTCTCGACCCAGACGGAGGCACGAGCGTCCGCGCGTCGACGGCGTCTCGCTATCGCTCCGAGCGAACGAAACGTTAGGCCTCGTCGGCGAGAGCGGGTGCGGGAAGTCGACGCTCGGGCGAACTTTAGTCAGGCTCGAACAGCCGACTGGCGGGTCGATTCGTTTCCGTGGCGAGGACATCACGGCGACGTCCGAACGGTCGCTACGCTCGTACCGGCGCGAGATACAGTTCATCCATCAGGACCCGTCGTCGTCGCTCAATCCGCGGAAACGAGTCGGTGAAATAATCAACCGCCCCCTCGAACTCCACACCTCACTCGATAGCGCGGGTCGCACCGGTCGCGTGGAGGAACTGCTCGACAGGGTCGGGCTCGACCCTGCCACGCGCCACCGCTACGCGCATGAACTCTCGGGTGGGCAGCGCCAGCGCGTCGAAATCGCTCGCGCACTCAGCGTCAATCCCTCTGTGGTCGTCGCGGACGAGCCGACAAGCGCCCTCGACGTGACCGTCCAAGCGCAGATTCTCGAACTGTTGGAGGACCTCCGAGAGGAGTTTGACCTCGCGATGCTGTTCATCAGCCATGACCTCCGAACGGTCCGGTACATCGCCGACCGCGTCAGCGTCATGTATCTCGGAGAACTTATTGAGACCGGCCCAACCGACGACGTGTTCGAGGCGCCGCGACACCCGTACACGCAGTCGCTGCTCGCGTCCGCGCCGGCTATCGGTGAACGGACACACGACCGAATCACACTGGCTGGCGAACCGCCGGACCCGGTGGACCCGCCGTCGGGTTGCCGGTTCCACCCGCGATGTCCCGTCGCCACCGACCGATGCGGACGCGATGTCCCGGCGACGCACATGGCCGGTCCGTCGCACAGACATCGGTGTCACTACGCAGATGCCGATGTCCACATGGGAACCGCGAGCGAACTCGCAGCGTCTAAAGAAGCCACAGATGACCGATAACGGCCCTCACAGCGGAGACGGGGAACAGCCCGAGTTGAACGACGCCAAAGCAACCGGTACCGTGGACTCGTCGTCACTCTCCCATATCGGGCCGGTCGACCCCATGATGGGCCCCGACGCGCTGGCGGAATTACTCGTCGACGGCCGCGAGTCGGGTCTTTTCACCGGCGCAGCGGCTGTTATCGGCGACCGAGACGACCACGCCGTCCGCACGGTCGGCACCGAAGCGGGCCCGGGCTCCGCTCCCGTGACCGAGGAGACACGGTTCGATGTCGCATCACTGACGAAACCGATCGTCACGACGACCATCGCGTTACGGTTGCTCGAACGCGGGATGTTCGATATCGGCGACGTACTAGGCAGTTACGTTCCGCCGCTCTCGGGAACGCCGCGGGGAGCGATTCCGGTGCAGACCCTTCTGACCCACACGTCCGGGCTCCCGCCATACAAGTCGTTCCCGTTCGGCTGGGGTTCCCGGGAGTCGTTGATGCAGTCGCTGTATCGGAGTCATCTCGGACTGCTTTCGGATCCGGACGAGTGGTTCGTCTACAGCGACCTCAATTTCGTTCACTTGGCCGACGCGCTTCGCCGCGCTACCGACGCCTCGCTCACCGACCTCGCGGCCGAACACGTATTCGACCCGGTCGGGATGACTAACTCGGCGATGGGACCGTTGGACGCTGCGAAGGACGTCGCCGCCACCCGAGACTACCGGTGGCGCGAACGAACGCTCCGGGGCGAGATACACGACTACATCGGCGCGGTGATGAACGGCGAGGGCGGCAACGCCGGACTGTTCGCCACCGCACCTGAGTTAGCACTGTTTGCGCGGACTCTCCTCACCGACGGACGTGTGCCGGAGAGCGCCGACGCCTCCGCCGGCCGACTACTCGCTCCGGCGACAGTCAAGCGCTGCCGGAGCGACGAGATTTCCGAGGCAGATCGACCGCATGGGCTGGGCTGGCGACTGGCACACGAGGGAGCGCCCGCACCCCAGTGGTCGGACTCGTCGTTCGGGCACACTGGATTCACCGGCTGTTCGCTCTGGATCGATCCTGTACGAGGCCGGTTTGTCGTCCTCCTAACCAACCGACCGTTTGCCACCGAAGAAACGTCTCCACTCGCGGCGTTCCGAACCCGGTTCCACGCGGTCGCCGCCGCAGTTCCGCGAATGGAGTTCTAACGAGAGAGACCAACTATGACACCAGAGACAGCAGATGACTCAGAAAGCACGAACCGACCTGCAACCATGTCGGGAACCCCCGACGACGACCGGAACGACCGGTACGCTATTGGGCTCATGTCCGGGACGTCGCTCGACGGTATCGACGCCGCGTGCTGTCGCATACGTGGCCCATCAAACCCAGACGATCCGTACAGCTATGACCTAACGATCGAATCGTTCGTCACCGAACCGTACTCTTCCGAGGTCCGCGACCGACTCGTCACCGTCTGTGACGACCAGACCGGAACAGTCGACGAAGTCTGCCGACTCAACGTGGTCATCGCTGAGCAGATGGCCGACCTCGCCTCGCGAGCGTGGGAGGCGGCAGGTCTCACAGCGGCCGATATCGACGTCGTCGCGAGCCACGGTCAGACTGTCTGGCACGTTCCCGAGAGCGAATCTGTTCCCGGGACGGACCGCCGATCGCGTTCAACGTTACAGATCGGCGACGGCTGCGTCCTCGCAGCGCGGACGGGCGTGCCGACCGTCTCGGATTTCCGGATGCGAGACATCGCCGCGGGGGGCCACGGAGCACCCCTCGCACCGTACCTCGACGGCGCCCTCTTCGCCGCCGACGACGTCACGCGCGCCGTCCAGAACATTGGCGGTATCGGTAACTGTACGCTCCTCCCGTCGTCGGATAGCGGCGACGACATCCGTGCGTTCGATACCGGACCGGGGAACATGGTCGTCGACGCCGTCGTGGAGGAACTCACCAGCGGCGAACGGACGTACGACGTGGATGGAGAACTCGCTGCGGCCGGAGAAGCCGACACCGATCTCGTCGCCTCGCTGTTGGAAGATCCGTATTTCGACGCGGAACCGCCGAAATCGACCGGAAGGGAGTACTTCGGTCACGACTACGCGCGTCGACTCGTCGAACGTGGCAAAGAGCGCAGACTAGACGACGAAGACATCGTCGCCACCGCCACCATGCTGACTGCTCAGTCGATCGCGGACGCATACGAGCGGTTCGCACCGCAGTATCCCGACGAGATTTACGTCTCCGGTGGCGGCGTGTACAACCCGACGCTCCTCAGGATGCTCCGCGACGCTGTCGACAGCCCTGTCGCCCGCCTCTCAAAATTAGGTGTTGACGGCGATCAAAAGGAGGCAGCCCTGTTCTCTCTGCTCGGGATCACGCGACTGGACGGTGTCCCGAACAACGTCCCCTCTGCGACGGGGTCGAAAGAACCAGTCGTGATGGGAAAACTCTCACTCCCGTAATTCGATGGAACACCCAATGACAGAGAACGAACCAGACGAGGTTGACCACACGGACCACGGAGACGGAGAGAGTCGTACTTCTTCCGAGACCCGCTGTACCGAGGAAACTTCCCTCGAAGACCGGATAGAAGAATGGGTCGATGAGCCGCCGTCTGACGAAGTCGAACTAGTCGTATTCGATTTCGACGGGACCCTCGCCGAACAGCGCGGTAGCTGGGGTCTCCTCTATCGGCTCTTTGGAGTCGAAGCGGCAGGGCGAGAACGAACCGACGCCTACTGGAACGGAGAACTCACTTTCGAGGCGTGGTGTCGGGAGAACGTCGCCGACTGGCGCGAACGCAACGTCACCCGATCGCATATCGAACAGGCCGCAGCTGCGGTCAAACTGACGACGGGCGCTGACGACCTCCTCACGTATCTCTCGAAGTACGATCTCCCATTCGGCGTTCTCAGCAGTGGGCTTCGAGACCTGATGTCGAGGGTCGAAGCATATGACCCCGCGTTCGTTGTCTCGAACAAAGTCGTCTACGATGACGGGACCCCGGTCGACGCGACCGTTCGCGTGGGGCCGTCCGACAAGGACGACGCGCTACTGGAAATCTGCGACCGTCACGGCGTCGAACTGGAGGACGTCGTCTACGTCGGCGACTCCCATTCGGACACCGAGGCGTTCGAGGTCGCCGGGGCGGCCATCCTCTTCGACCCGGATGACCGCCTCTCAGAGGCCGACATCGATCTCGCGGATTACGTCGTCGAACGTCGTGACCTCCGGCGTATCCTACCGTACATCACCCGCACCATCGGCTGATACTGGTCTCAACCCCCGAGAGGTATTTCTCACCCTCGTCCGGTACTTTTTCGAGACGGTGCGCCGTCTACCGCCCATGGAGGAACTCTCCACAAGCGATGCTCCCGCTAGTATCGGCCCGTTTTCGCAAGGCATCCGCGACAGTAACCGTATCTACGTCTCCGGGCAGGGGCCCATCGACCCCGCCACGGGCGACATCGTCTCCGAGGACATCCGCGAGCAGACTGCTAGAACCCTGGAGAACGTCGAAGCCGTACTGCAAGCGGGTGGTGTCTCACTCGACGATGTGGTCAAATCGACCGTATTCGTCACAGACATGAACGACTACGACGCTGTCAACGAGGTGTACGGCGAGTACATGAGTAAACCGTATCCGGCGCGGAGCGCAGTCGAAGTATGCGAATTACCTGTCCCCATTCGCGTCGAAATCGAAGTTGTCGCGAGCGCTCCCTCGCCGTAGGTGGACATCAAGACTGTTCCCGATGTCTTCGGTACCGTCTTTTTCGTCAGGCGTTCGCGTCGTGAACGTCAGTGAGTAGCGACGCCAGTTCGTCGCGGAGTCCATCGAAGATGACCGCTCCTTTCTCGGCGGTCGCGAGACTCGGATCACCGATCGCTCCGCTCTCAGAGTATTCATCGAAGGCGCGGTAGACGGAGAGTGGGCCCCCTTCGAGGAGGTCCTTTGGCCCGAGGTCGTACTGCTCGTCCCAGTAATCAGCCGGCTTGTCGTCCTCAACGAGTTCCGGACGGAGGTGAAGCATGAGTGACGTCTCGAACTCGCCACCGTGCGCCATGCCGCCGGGATCGCTCTCTCTGACGTCATCGATGAACGGACTGGCGAGTTCGAAGTAAGTAAGCCCCAGTATCTCCGCTTCAGGATGTGCACGGCCGACAGTCGTGACCGAAGCGTCAACGAGTGCTGTGTTCCCCCCGTGGCCGTTCACGAGGACCAGCGCGTCGAAGCCGTTCTCGAGGAGTGAGCTGGAAATGTCCTCTAAGAGATCCTTGAGCGTGTCGAATTCACCGGTCACCGTACCCCCGAACGGGAGATGGTGCGGTGAGTAGCCTGTCCACACTGGCGGCGAGACGAGAATCGGTATCTCGTCGACGACGTCTTCGGCGCTCGCCGTGGCGACAGCGACGCGAGTATCGAGTCTGTCGCAACCGGGAGGTGGTCTCCATGCTGTTCGACGCTTCCGACTGGGACGACGACGACAGAGCCCTCTTTCGAGCCTATCTCCGCGATTCTTGGCGCCGGCTTGGCGCCGATGGACACGTCGCTATCGAGACCGGTGTTGACAACCATGAGAGGTAATCATTGTAGACGGTCATAATTCGTTCGATTGGATCGACTCGCACCGACGCTCTCACGTCTCCCGGCACGAACTGCCGGCCGGTGAGGCTGGTACGTCTCTCGACCAGATCGATACACTTGATTGTCTCGTCTACCCTGTGCGAAATGATGACAGCACCAATCACTGTGAGGCCCATCGCGCATGACGAACTCAAAGACGTAAATGCTGTTCTCGAAGAAACATACCCATGGACCGAGTATGAGATCGACTTCGAAGTCGAAGCTTCTGATTTCGACGACGACGACGGACTGTTCGTCGCGGAGGCAAACGAGGAGATTGTGGGGTTCGTCTGGGTGATGCCACGAGGAGCATTTGGGCGATCCGGATACGTCCGTTTGCTCGCCGTCACCGAACAAGCTCAAGGGACGGGAATCGGAAGCGAACTGATGGACTGTGCCGAATCATTCCTGCGGTGAACGTCCACGCGCGGGTGGACGTTCGCCAGGTCGATGGCGTCGCGCGAACTGATGCCGTAGTCGTTCGCCACGCGGGCGAGTTCGTTGGCGACGGCGATGTTCACGTCTCGGT